>CALMRR010000410.1 GCA_937871925.1 uncultured Petrotoga sp. | reverse complement strand
TCTTTCTGAAATTTTTTTATTTCTTTCTTCAAGAAACTTCTTTATCTCCCGGGCATCCTTCATCGTCAGAACCGTTTGAGCATCATTGACAGCCTCATTCATATCAACAAGCGAGAAAAGACGTCGGATATTGAGTATACAAGAAGGAGACATTGAAAATTCATCAAGCCCCAGTCCAAGGAGAAGATAGGCCATAATCTCATCTCCGGCTGCTTCTCCGCACATTCCAACATCAATTTTTTCTTTATGGCCATTCTCTATAACTGTTTTTATAAGCCTCAACACTGCCGGATTATATTGATTGTAAAGGTCCGCTATTTTAGGATTCATTCTGTCAACAGCTGTTGTATACTGAATAAGATCGTTGGTACCAATACTGAAGAAGTCACATTCTTTGGCCAGAATATCCGAGATCACTGCGGCTGAAGGTACTTCAATCATTATTCCTATCTGGATTGAACGGTCGTATTCTATAGATCTTTTATCAAGCTCCTGCATACATTCGCTTATTATTTCTTTGGCAGTCATTAGTTCTTCAAGACAGCTTATCATGGGAAACATTATTCTTGCCCTTCCGAAAATACTTGCCCTCAGTATCGCTCTTAGCTGTTTTTTAAACATCTCTTTCTTTTCAAGACATATTCTTATGGCACGAAATCCAAGGAAAGGATTGTCCTCTTTTTCGAGTCCGAGATATGGAACGTTTTTATCTCCACCTATATCAAGGGTTCTTATTATAACCGGCTTTGATTTCATATCCGAAAGTACTTTTTTATAGATCACAAACTGCTCTTCTTCCGAAGGTTCATTGTCTCTGTTCATATATAGAAACTCTGTCCTGAAAAGTCCGACTCCCTGGGCACCATTTTCAAGTGCGGCAGAGGTATCGTTCTGTGAGGCAATGTTCGCATAAAGTTCAACCTGATGATTATCATGAGTAAAAGTTTTTTTATCTTTGAACTGCATGAGCAGTTTTTTGTGTTTCTCCTTGGCAGCTTTCATTTCAATATACTTTTTTACAAGCTCTTCATCCGGTTGGATAAAGATCTCTCCGCTTTCACCGTTAAATACTATAAAAGTTCCTGTTTCAACCCGTTCTGTTATCCCCCCGGCACCTACGATAGCAGGAATTCCAAGATTTCTCGCTATTATGGCTGCATGTGAGGTTCTGCCACCGCTTTCCGTTATTATGCCGCAGACTTTTTGGCTGTCCATAGATGCTGTATCTGAAGGTGAAAGCTCCTGGGCAACTATTACAGAACCGTCCGGAATAGCTTCAAGTCCTGTCCCTGTTCCAAGAATACTTTTTATTACTCTCATTCCGACATCTTTCACATCGGCAGCCCTTTCACGTATATACTCGTCTTCTATCTGCATAAACTTTATATAAAAGTCTTCTGCTGTTTTCACGACAGCATAGGCAGCGCAGAGTTTTTCAGTTTGAATACGGTCTCTGACTGTCTGAACAAACTCATCGTCCTGCAAAATCATCAGATGAGCCTGAAAAATACCCGCATCGGTTTCTCCGAGCTTCTCTCCGGAAGCTTGTATAAGTTTTTCCAGCTCTAAAGCACTTTTTTCAAGAGCTGTTTCAAGTATTGCAAGCTCTTTCTGCGTATCGTCAGAGTTTTTTTGGAGACTTTCAACTTCAATTTTTTTTAAAAGGAATACCTTTCCTATGGCTATACCCGGTGAAACTGCTGTGCCCTTCATATCATCACCTACTCGCTGAAAGACTTTACGAGTTCACTTAATTTTTCCAAAGCAGTTTCTTCATCTTCCCCTTCTGCCCTGAGTTCTATTTTGGTTCCTTTGCCGGCTCCCATTCCCAAAACGTTCAGAATGCTTTTGCCGTTATACTCTTTTCCGTCTTTTACCAAAGTTATTTTAGCTTCAAAACTTTTGGCAAGCTTTACAAACTCGGATGCAGGTCTTGCATGTAGACCAGTTTCATTCTGTAAAAGAATATCCGTTTTTTTCATAGTCATCACTCCTATTTTTTTGATATAAGTTTCAGAAATGACTCCCCGTTTTCAGGTTTTTCAGCATTAAAATACTCAGCAACGGTTGCTCCTATATCTGAAAGGGTTTTGCGTTCACCTATAAAAATATTCTGAACACCCTCTTTGTATATCAGTATAGGGACATTTTCTCTCGTATGGTGGGAGTGACCTATTGTCGGATCATTTCCGTGATCTGCCATGATTATCATGATGTCCTGTGGATTGAGCATAGGCATAAGCCTGCTGATGTACACGTCCGCAACACTGAGTCTGTCGGCATACAGAAAGCTGTCTTCCTTATGTCCGGCAAGATCTGTTTCCTGAACATTGGTACATATAAAACCGGTTTCCATTTCCATGGCTTTCTCTATGGTCTTTTCCATTACATACGCTGTATCAACACCGGGAATACTTTCTCCGTATGGGTTTTCAACAATATCGGCTACTTTACCTATCAAAACTGTTTTTATTCCCTTTTTTCCCAGCAGACAGGGAACCTGTACCCTTGAATCAATTCCGTAGCCGAGATGCTGGACGAAGTATCCTTCATCGTATACTCCGGATCCGGGTGCATTTATTCCGGCATATATCCCGTCTTTTATCTCATATGCTCCGATAATTTTTTCAACCGGAACATTCTTTCCTCCAAAAACAATCACCCTTGATACATGAACCTCATCTCTTACTATTCTGGCAATCTCAACTTCTTTTTCAAAAGTAATCTTATCAAAAGTGGCAGTAACGTTGTATGCCTGTCCGCCGTCTGCCTCAAGATTATCTCCTATCGTTACGCAGCCGTCGACTAAAAGCACCCTAAGATTGTTTTGACCTATAAAATCTACACTGTGACCGTTTCGGATAAGCTTTTCACTTACTGCATCAATTGATTTTGAAAAAGGTTCCATGACAGGATGCCTGGGTTTTGTACCCATTATCTCCTGATGTCCGTAAAAGGTATCAGCATTGAAGTGCATAAGTGCCGACCTTCCCCATACTGCCATGGGATTTTTTTTCATGAGATCCGTTTCATGATTCAGAGCATTCATCAGTCCCAGTTTTTCTAGCCCGCTGAGCTTAAGCCCACTTACTTTTTCGAATATATGTAAAGCTGTATTTGCACCGTTATCTTGAGGTCTTATTCTTGGTACATCTTCCATGAAGCCTACTCCGAAGCTGTCAAGTACTATAACTATAAACTTTCCCATTAACTCATCTCCCAATTATTTTTCCCTGGCTGTCATAGACTCCCAGCAAATTTATCTGTCCGCCCGATAAGTCAACCACTGCAACATGGCTTCTGGTAACAAAAATCTGTGATCTGAAAGACATAACCACACACTTGCCTACTTCATGACTGTGCTGCAGCTGTATATGATAGTCTATGCTCTGCGGATCAGGCGTTATGACTTTATCCTGAATGCTGTCAGTCATACTTCTGCCAACAATTGCATTCTCCATGTGTGAACGCCGGTAATGTCCTCCGCCAAAAATATACGCGCTTGCTTCAAAGTTATGCGATACTTCGGAAACATAAACCACAGCAGGAAGTTCTTCAAGGTCAAAATCCCTGTGCATAGGCGTACTTCCGGTAAGTCCGTGCCCGGGTTCTCCGTGTGTTCCGCCAAGATCTGCTATCTTTTGGATTGTCCTGACACAGGTAGCGGACGGCATATTTATCTGGGTGATTCGAATACCGTTTTTACTGCAAATTTCTTCTGCTTTTTTCAATGTAAGAACATTGTGCGTAGGCATATTATCTCTCTGCTTTTCATCATATATGAAACATGGAAAAGAGGTCAGACCGGCAAGCTTTACATTTTTAAGTTTTTTTATACTACTTATAAGCTCTGTAAGCTCTTGGAGCCTGAAGCCGGCGTTTTGTGAAGGATACATCTCGTCCTTATCGTCATATATGCGCAGCATTATGTCCTGTATTTTTCCCAGTGCACAAGCCTGCATGTCAATTTCTTTTATCTTATCGTATGAATAAACTGTAACTATCAAGGGGTTTGCTATAAGAATCTTTTTTATGCTGTTGCTGGGAATCTGTACAAGATGTCCGACATTTCCTATCTTTATGTTATTTTCAATAAGATTCTGAGCCTCCCTGAAATCAACTGTAACTGCTCCCTCGTAACCTATCTCTGAAATTTTTGATGCAATTAAAGGATTTCTTCCAAGCTGCTTGGTCATAAAGTAAAGCTTTACTCCGTATTTATCAGCTTCTTTTTTTATCTTTTGTGCATTGGCGGTTAAAGTGTTTATATCTATTAGATAGGTGTCTGGCGATATCTGACCGCTCCGGTGAAGCTCAAAAGCAGCCTCTATAAGTTTGGGGTTTCTTTTTATGGTCTTTTCCAAAAACATGGCTTCACCTCACACTCATTACGGAAGAAACCGACTGTTCGAGTATTCTTATGATAGTTTTCGCACCGCTTCTCATAGGGTTTATTCTTATCATTCTTTTTTCAAGCAGAGGATCTGCCTGTCTGAATGTACCGGAAATCCTGTAAAAAAGAGGACAAAACTCATACTTTGACTCTGAACCGACAGGATTGGGAATCGCTCCCAGCTCCTGGGCAAGCACAAGAATCTTTTCTGCAATATCTTCGTAAAATTCGACCAAAAGCACTTTAGACTGCGCATTGGCAATGTAAGCTTTTTTTACTCCCACGATTTTTCCGGAGTTTATATATTCAAAAACCTCCTGAATTACCTCTGCCTGTATGGCAAGACTTACCGGGGCATAGATCATGCCGCTGAGAGCGTCCAACGCTTCATGACCCTGAACCTGGCCGCCTCCCGAATAGTTCATCGCTCTTATTTTGTCTATAAACTCTTTTTTTCCGATTATACATCCTATTCCTTCAGGTCCAAGAAGTTTGAATACTGAAAAAGCTGAAAGATCTGCTCCGCACTGTACACCTATTTGAGGAGTCTTCATGACGGCATAGTTGTCATCTA
>CALMRR010000409.1 GCA_937871925.1 uncultured Petrotoga sp. | reverse complement strand
TTTTTCAGCTGCAGAGCTTGAAATTGACGGCAACGATATACTTGCCCTTGGAGTTCGTAAGGGGCCTATGATCGGAGAGATTCTGGAGTATCTTCTGGAGATGGTGCTGAAAGATCCGTCCATAAACAGCAGGCAGGAGCTTATTAAACTGGCTGAACAGTATATAAAAGCAGCGGAAACAGGCGGTAAGTGACATATGACTTTAAGCATCTTTAGTAGGCGGGAGGAGATATTATCAGAAGGTTAAGGATAATTCCAATCAACAGAAATCATTTTAAAGATCTGAGTGAATACATAACAGATGATTATAAATCAGACCCTTTTAGCTTTCAGTTTATAGGGCCGTCAGGCTTTTATGTAAAACAGTTGGCCGATGAGGTGGCAAGGAAAGTCAAGGTTACTGTTAACAGGGACGGCTTTGCGGTTATCAACCAGTATATAACGGAGCTTTTTCTGAGTGAAAATCCTGGGGCTGTGGTTCTGGACAGGGAGTTTCTTAAAGTATATATAGCCAACGAGATAGACGAACTGATAGAAAAAGAAAAGGACGATCCGGAGCTTTGCCGGTATGCGAGGGTACTTTCAAAATCCGGAAAATCAGGAGAGTATATTCTTGAAATATTTGAAAAGAAGTGGGAGATAACAAGAACCGAAGATATAAATCTTGTGAACGAATCAGAAATATATAAAGAGTTTGAAGAAGCCTGGCAGGACGAAAGTCCTGTCGGAAGGTTATACCGAAAGTTGGAAAAAACTCTTGAGTCAATAGTTGCCAAAAGAACAGAAGGTTGTGCAAGCTATGATCAGGTTTCGGTTTACAAGTGGTTCTATTCATCATACAATCCTACCAACAAAAAAAGCAAACTGATCATATCCGGATTTTTTGATATAAATCCCATAACGTTTAAAGCTATGATAAAGCTTTTTGATATCTTTGAAGATGTTGATTTCTATATATGGGACAAGATAAACGACAGAAGCTTTGAGTTTCTCCCGTCAATCTACAAATTCCTTAAAAGTCAGAACTTTGTGGAAGAAAATCTTTCCTCTCAAACTTTTATGAAGCTTGAAGATCTTTTTTCTGGAACACAAAGCGTGAGTATGCGTGCGGTGGTATCAGATGATCCAATAACTGATATTCAGAGTACTGCAGTACAAATAAAGAAAAAAATTCTGTATGAAGGAGTCCTGCCTCAGGATATTGGAGTGGTTACTCCGGATATGGCCAGTGCGGGACTTATGGCTGACAGTCTTGAAAAAATGTCTGTCCCATACAGATTTAAAAACGATATTCCGCTTTCTAAAAGTAAGAGTGTATCAATACTTATTCTCCCTCTTAAGACAGTTATCAGAGGTTGTGAAGTTCAGGATTTCATTGCTATGATCGAAGCAGGTTTTGCCGGCGATACAGAACTTGCAATGGAAGATGTAGAGAAGTACTTCAAGAGACTAGGAATACTTTATGATGACAGAAAGACCGCAATCAAGCAAAAAAAGTTTGAATGGCTGGGATGGATTGATGAGGAATACAAAAGACTTAATCTTCTTGATAATGAAGAAGAACATGAAAGAGCTGTAAGAGAGCTTGAAGATCTTTCAAAGCTTAAGCTTCTCATGGAGAAGATTTTTGAAGTTCTGGACGAGATAGAGCATACCCCAAAAGTTAAATCATCATGGTACAGTGAAAAAGTAAAAAGCTGGATTGAAAATAATGTGCTTGGTTTTGAAGTTTTGAAAAAATATCCTGACAGTCAGGCCGTAGAAACAGAAACAAATGCCATACTTTGTTTTATGGAGCTTCTTGATAAAACCGAAGAATCGCTCGAAAAACTTTTGGAAAGGGAAAAAGATAAAACTATAAAGATGGAAAAGTTTTACTATATCCTATCAAATCTTATACAAACAAAGACTTTCAGAAGCTCTCAACGCTACTCAAATACCGTTGAGATAATGGATCTTTTGGATTCGCGTTTTGTAAATAAAAAGATAAAGTACTTTGTCAATTTTTCTGAAAGCAGCTATCCGTCAATCGGCATTAATCCACTTCTTATCTATCTTTCCTGTGGAGGATACCCGTTTTATATGGTTCAGGAAAAACAGGCGAGACGTAACCTGCTCATATCACTTGTTTTTTCCCAAAATGTCGTCATCTCATATCCAAAAGCCTCAGTTACCGGAGAGCCTATACTTCCAAGCATATATCTTAAAGAAATAATGGAAATGTCAAAGATAAAGTACGAATCGGAAAACCGCAAAAATATAGTTCCGGATAGTCCCGATGAGATATTCAGCCGTGAAGATGCCTGTATTTACTGTGTAGCAAACGATGTAAAGTACAGCGGCGAGGATGAGAAGCTTAAAGAGATGATCCGCCAATCGGAGTATATAAGAAAAAGAGCAGCCTTGAAGTTATGGACGCTTAAGGAACCTACAAAAGTTGACAACTTTTCACATACCAAGCTTTCGGCATATATCGACTGTCCTTTCAAGTACTTTCTTAAGTATAGTATGCTGCTCAAAGGCGATAAAGAGTTTGACCTTTTCAATGAAGGACTTTTGAAACACAAGGTGCTTTACGATATTTTTAATACATACCCTTCAAGGAATGATCTTTCGGATGCTCTTTCCAACGATAAGAATTTTTTGCAGTGGATATATCAAATTGTTCAAAACCGCTGGATTGACCAGTTCAAAGAAGGCCTTTACCAGTATGAGATAGTAAGAAAGCAGGAGTCACAGAGAATAGCCCAGGATCTTTTTTCAGTTGTTGAATACATTTCTGATGGCTATGTAAGACTTGATAAAAAAAATAAAAAAATAAGGTTTGCAAAGGTCGATGCACTCGAAAAACCATTTGAAACAAGCATAGTACACAATAATGACACCATAAGAATAAATACCAGAATAGACAGAATAGACATGGTTGATGAAAACTATGAGTATAAACCTTCAAAAACCGAGACCTTTTTAGAAAAAAAAGAAGGTGCAATAGGCATAATCGATTATAAAAATTCGGAGCATTTTCAGTCCGAGCAGCTTTTTCTTTACTATAAGATACTTAACTCTCTTAACTATACGGAAGGAGAGGATGTTTATCTTATTTTTCTTGTTACAAAGGAAGATAAATCAAATAAAAGTCTTGTGATAAAGATACAGAACAACGAGGTATACATGAAAAAAAGCGGTAAGTCAACGGAGTATGTGAGCTTTAACTTTTCAGAGTTTGATACATGGTTAAGCGAAGTGATCACAGACATCAAAAATTCTTATTTTTTTCCGTTGGCGGTATTTGAACCCAAAAGGAAAAGATTTCTTATTCAGATGAGAGAAAAGTATGAAAACGCAAGCTCCTCCGAAAGCAGTTATCCCTGCATAGGTTATGAATACTCAGGATGTGAGTATCTCAAGCTTTGCTCACTTCTGGGGTATCATGAAGATTTTTCACTCAAGGCAAGGTGATTAGAATGGATATAATTACACAGATAAAACAGGATCCGGACAGAAATTTTTTTATTTCCGCTTCTGCAGGTACCGGCAAAACATTCACCCTTAAAGAATACTATATGAGCATACTCAATAAAAATAAAAACAATCCTCAGATTGTCGAAAATATTCTGGCGGTAACCTTTACCAATAAAGCAGCAGCTGAGATGCGCGAAAGAATAATGAATGAAATAGAAAAAAAACTTTCAGAAAGAGAGAATCCTTTCTTTTGGCATGCCGTAAAAATAAATATCGCAAGAGCCTGGATAACAACCATAGACAGCTTCTATTCGAAAATACTCAGAGAAAATAATATTGCCATAGGCGTTGATCCGAACTTTACAGTTATTAATGAGGTAAAACGTGACAGGGAGATAGAAAGAGCGTGTTATAACACTCTTAAGGTACTTTTTATGATTTACGAAAACAGAGAGTTTTTTCAGGAGCTTAATCTTTCAGACGAGAGGGCAGAAAGTATAAAAAAACTTACAGATGAACTGATAATGCACAAAGAAAAGTTTGTAGAGGCAGTTGAGTTTATTTTCAATGACATGGGTTTTTCCAAACTCAAAGAAAGTCTTGAACAGGCGGTTCTTAAATGGAGAGTTACCCTTGCACATTCAGATACTTTAGATGAACTTAATCTTGACTCACAGGATACAGAAAAATATATTCAGGCTTCATGGCTATTTAAAAAAACAGTACTCATAGCCAGAGAGTTTTACCTTTACTATACCTCAGACCAATTTACGTTTGACTTCAAAGGAATAATGGAAAAAGTCCTTCAGGTTTTTGAGAATGAAGAGATACTAGATCGTTACAGGGAAAAGTTTAAATACATAATAGTGGATGAGTTTCAGGATACCGACGATATGCAGAGCAGTATATTTAATCTTATTCATACCAAGGACAACCATATTTTTCTTGTAGGAGACAGAAAACAATCCATATACAGATTCAGGGGAGCCGATCTTTCGGTTTTTGCTGCAATGGAAAAAGAGTTTGAATCAAAGATGGCTCATGATGAAAAGTATATAAAACAAGCGCTTAGTAAAAACTACAGATCTGACGGACAGATTGTGAATTTTTCAAACTACATGGCAGAGAAGATCCTTTTCTGCTCTGACAATGACGATGAGTACTCACGGCAGATGATAGTCGTAGACAACGATCTTTACAATAATATTTTGTTTAAAGACCAAGATCTTTGCGGTTGGGAGGAAAAAGAAGAAGACACAGACGTTGTTCCTAAACTTTTAAACGAAGATACAAAAAGAGTAAAAGTAATAATACGCACCGAAAGAGATGAAGAAAAAAGTAAAAAAGATATTCTGAAAGAAAAAGAAATCCAAACCGTTGCCTGGACAATTATCAAACTTCTTGGAC
>CALMRR010000408.1 GCA_937871925.1 uncultured Petrotoga sp. | reverse complement strand
CTTTTTGAATCGAAGTACGGATACTTTGATAAAAACGGTGCAGAGTATGTTATAACTGATCCGCAGACTCCCAGACCATGGGTGAATGTGATAAGCAACGGAGATTATTCGATAATAGTATCCCAAAACGGCAGCGGCTACTCTTTCAGATCTAATGCCGGCGAAAACAGAATAACAAGGTCATATCAGGATCTTATAAAGGACAACTGGGGCAAGTACTACTATATAAGGGATCTTGAGGACAAAGAGTATTGGTCTGTCGGCAGGAAGCCTGTTATGCATGCTTTTGACTTTTACGAGGTAAGGCACGGCATTGGGTACACAAGCATTCTGCAGAGAGTAAAGGATATTGAGACAGAAATTTTATTTTTTGTGGTACCCAACTATCCTGTGGAAATAGCAAGGATAAGAGTAAAAAATATGGGTAGTACAATCAGAAAGCTTGATCTTACGTCATATACTGAATGGGTTCTGGGTAGTTTTCCGGATGAACACAGGGAGTTTCACAAGATCTTTGTGGACAGTAAGTTTACTAAGAACGGCATACTTGCTGAAAAACTCATCTGTGCTTTTCCTGACGAGAAGGGGCGCCACAACAACAGAAGCTGGGATCAGACGGCATTTCATGCAGTAAGCGAAGAAGTAAAGTCGTATGATGGCGATAAAGAGTCGTTTATAGGCATGTATAGGGATGAATCCAAGCCACAGGCTATGGAAAAGGAGCTTCTCGGAAAGAAAACAGGAAGATTTACCGATCCTATAGCTGCGTTGCAGGTAGAAATAAGGCTGCAAGCAGGTGAAGAAAAAACAGTAGTCTTTACTACAGGAACGGCCTATAAAGGCAAAGAAGATCCTGCTGAGCTTATAGAAAAGTTTACATCGGCTCAGGCGTGTGAAAGAGAGTTTAAAAACCTGTCGGCTTTCTGGAGTGAGTTTTTGGATTGTGAGATAAAAACTCCGGATAAAGCCATGGATATAATGACCAATATATGGCTGAAATATCAGGCCATATCCGGAAGGATATGGGCTAAATCCGGGTATTACCAGGTGTCAGGCGGATATGGATTTCGTGATCAGCTTCAGGACTCTCTGATCTTTCTGACCTGTAAGCCGGAGATGACCAAAAAACAGCTTCTTATGCACGCAGCTCATCAGTTCAGGGAAGGTGATGTTCTTCATTGGTGGCTGACAATAGGAAACTGGGGGCCAAGGACCAAATGCTCAGATGATCTTTTATGGCTTGTTTTCATAGCTTATTATTATATACAGGAAACTAATGATTATTCAATTCTTGATGAGACTGTTCCCTACTATGACGGAGGACAGGATACCTTTTATGTGCATTGTAAAAAGGCTGTCGAAAAGGTTATGTCAAGGTTCAGCCCGCGAGGTGTGCCGCTTATGGGCGATAATGACTGGAATGATGGCCTGAGCGCAGTTGGCACTGACTGGAAAGGTGAAAGTTTTTGGATGTCAGAATTTTTCTATATGGTTCTTGGGCAGTTTATGGATTTGGGTTCTTATGCCAAGGACAGTGTCTTTT
This sequence comes from uncultured Petrotoga sp., assembly GCA_937871925.1. Lineage (GTDB taxonomy): Bacteria > Thermotogota > Thermotogae > Petrotogales > Petrotogaceae > UBA5851. The sequence goes on along the minus strand of CALMRR010000408.1, from coordinate 103 downwards.
TAAAAAAAGTGGAAGATGTTATGCAGACTCTAAAGGAATCTTTTGAAAAGTACGGGTGGGACGGAAAATGGTATTTGCAGGCTACTACGGACGGTTTTGAGAA
>CALMRR010000407.1 GCA_937871925.1 uncultured Petrotoga sp. | reverse complement strand
TGCCAGTCTCCTCCGCGTGTAATCCGAAAAATTTTTTTTTCTGAAGTAACTTTAGGAAACACATACGGGTTAATCTGATCAGATGACAATGTATTGTATGGATCCTCGTCGTTACACCACTCGCTCACATTGCCTGACATGTCGTATATTCCAAGTTCATTTGGCTGTTTGGTTCCCACTTCGTGTGCAGTACCGGTAATGAAGAATTCTCCATACCATGCCACATCATCCGGATTATTGCTCCCACTGTACTTATACCCGTTGCTTTTGTTTCCACCCTTGGCTGCATACTCCCACTCTGCTTCTGTAGGAAGGCGGTATCCTTCTGTTCTGTCCGGATCGGTGGTTATATTCCCGTTTTTATCCAGAAAGTTTCCCTTTTCATCGTATGCTTTTGCCAACCCTTCTTTTTCACTCAGCCAGTTGCAGTAGCCTATGGCATCATACCAACTCACCTGTGCAGCAGGATAATTACTTTTTCTGATTAAGAAATATTCTTGGTGCATCTCTCTTCTTGTCTCTTCACAGTATCTGTAATACTGATCATGCGTTACTTCATACTTTCCTATATAAAAGTCATATGTCAGTGTCACTTTGTGTGCATATTTCCGCAGCCAATCTCTGCTGTCATCCTTACCGCCCATATCAAAGCTCCCTTTTTCTACCAGTATCATCTGTGGTTCTTTCTTCTTAAGCTCTGCATAAACCTGGACAGTTTCATTCTTGGGTATGTATACATTTTTTATGATTTTTTCCTCGTATCCTTCTTTGACTACTTTTATCTGTGCGTTATGCATGCATTTCGTATCTATACTCACAGGAGCTGTGCCTATGTACTTTCCGTTCAGATACACCTGTGCATCTTCCTGACTTGCATCTATTTTCAGTTTTGTATTACTGTCTTTCTCCCATATTGTTTCATGCGGCTCTGTCCTTGCAAGGCGAAACCCATAGTATTCGCCGACATCGTAGGGAGATTGTACGTTACGAAAGAAAAGGTGCAAATAAACATCCGAAGTTTTATAGCAACTGCCACGTAGTATCAGTTCATAACGATCAAAGTTATCATTGACACAGTCCGTATTGCACTGGTTCACGGTCGGAATATTCTCATAGTTGTGTTCGTCTTCCCAAGTTGCATACCAATCGTATATATCTATACACCACTCTCTTACATTTCCGCTCATATCGTATATTCCAAGCTCGTTTGGCTGTTTGGTTCCTACTTCGTGAGTAGTGCCGCCGGAATTTTTTTTATACCATGCCACATCATCTGCTTTATTGCTGCCGCTGTACTTATATCCTTTACTTTTGTTTCCTCCCCTTGCTGCATACTCCCACTCTGCTTCTGTAGGA
>CALMRR010000406.1 GCA_937871925.1 uncultured Petrotoga sp. | reverse complement strand
TCCCTTGCAGGGTCAGTAAGGATATATCCGTTTTTTACGGTTGGGCTTATTATCAAAGGAGTGGTGTATAAACTTGCTTTTTCAATTCCTATGACTTTTATTTTTCTGCCAGTATCTTTTATCTTTATATCTTCTTCACAGACCTCGGGAAGCTTAAAGGAGTATCCTGTCAGTTCGGTTTTTAAGTAAATACCGTTCATGTCTCCGGTTATAACTCCGTCTTTTACCATAAGCTTTGAATTATGGAAAACCATTTTTATATTCAGATCGTGCAGATTATCAACGACCAGTAAGTCAGCTTTATATCCGGGAGCAACTGCCCCGCAGCTTCTAAGATTATAGAACTTGGCCGTATTTATACTAGCCATCCTTATGGCTAGCACAGGGTCCAAACCTTTTGCCACAGCCCTTTTTACAAGGTTATTGATGTGTCCATGCTGCGTTATCTCCAGTGGATCCCTGTCATCTGTGCAAAAGGAAAAGAACTGGTGATTGTAAAGGTTTACGGCCGGAATAAGAGCATCAAAGTTCTTGGCTGCACTGCCCTCGCGTATAAAAATATGCATACCCTTGCTTAGCTTCTCAAGAGCTTCTTCTTTTGTTGTACATTCGTGATCAGAACGAATGAAAGCATTTATATAACCGTTCAGTTTCTTGCCGCTCAGTCCGGGAGCATGCCCGTCTATCTTTTTATATCTGTGTCTTAAAATTTCTATCTTTGTTATGAGTTCAGGTTCTAAAGACAGCACACCGGGGTAGTTCATTACCTCTCCCAGACCCACCGTTCTTTTCAGGTGCGAATCAATGAAACCGATCATATCGTCCGGACCCAGCTTGGCACCTGAAGTTTCCAGAGAAGTGGCCGGAACACATGACGGAATAGCAATATATACGTTAAGAGCTATTCCTTCGGTTGAATTGTTTATGTATTCAAGCCCATCTACTCCCATTACATTGACTATTTCATGAGGATCCGCTATTACTGTGGTTGTACCGTTAAGGATTACAAGCTTTGCGAAGTTCAACGGAGAAAGCATAGTTGATTCTATATGTACGTGGGCATCTATAAAGCCAGGTATGACATACAAGCCATCCAGATCGATTATATTATCGGAATTATCGTATGAACCAACTCCGGCAATTCTCTTGTCAAAAAGAGCTATATCGGAGACTTCTGTTTCTCCGGTAAAAACATTAAGAATTTTAGCATTTTTAAGAATACAGTCAGCGTTCTTTTCTCCTAATGCTACGGGGATCATATCCCTTAACTTCATAAAAGCCTCCTTTTTCTATCTTCAGTATCTGAAAATCCTTTATAGCAAGTACCGATATCATCTTTTCCAGGCAACTGCTCCTAACAGTAATGTATAAGGTTAATCCGCTGTGAAGAACTTTTTTAATCCCCATAAAAAAAAGCTTTCCCTCAAGCTCGGCAGGTCCGGCCTCATCTATGAAGACTGGCTGAACTTTCCTGTTTATAAGATCATGGATACAGCTGTCAAAAAAAATCAGTGCTTTTTTCGAGAAAGAAAACGGTCCGAAACGGCATACTTCTTCCCATTTGTCATCTATAAACTTGGGGTAAAGTGCAAACTCAACTTTAGTTTGATTGTCTAGCCGATAAAGATCGTAACCTAAAAATGTTCCATAACAGAACTTTTTTCTGGTTATGATTCCGCCGCCTTCTTTATTAGAGTTGTACAGATTTTCCATAAAAGTAGACTTTCCGCTGTTTATTTCACCGGTTACTATGAAGACCATTTCCGGCTTAATCCCGGCGACTGTTTCCCATACATTACTGCCTGTATCTGTGCCGCTACAGATATGGCTATTTCTGATGGGGTCTGTCCGCCTATATCCAGACCTATGGGGGAGTAAAGAACAGAAAGATCAACGTCAGGGTTTTCATTTTTTATTTTACTTACTATCATACCAGCTTTTTTTTCACTGGCAAGCATTCCAATGTAAAAAGCATCGGTTTTTTTCATTAAAAGCTCACGAAGGACTTCGTAATCTTTTTCATGTGAGTAGGTGCATATAATATAAATCCCCTTTTTAGGGAATTTATACTCTTTTATAGCTGCTATATAATCTTTTATTATTTTACAAGAAAGCTTAACCTCCGGTACTTGCACATCTGATCTTTCTTCAAAAACACATACAGAATAATCAAGACGTGAAAGAGACACAAGAATTTCCCTTCCGACATTTCCGATTCCGAAAAGAAAAATCTCGGCCTTAGGACCAATATATTCAAAAAAAAGTTTTACTGTCCCGCCGCACAACATATCAACAGTCTGACTGTCCAACCGCTCTTTTTCGCTGTCCAGAGTGTATGTTTTTGCAGCACATTGTTTATTTTCAAGTATTTCTTTACAGTCTTTCAGAACAAGCATTTCAAGAGGACC
>CALMRR010000405.1 GCA_937871925.1 uncultured Petrotoga sp. | reverse complement strand
AGACTAAGCATAGTTATAGGTGAAGATGAGCTTACCAATAACTTTTATACAGTAAAAAACATGGTAACCGGTGATCAGAGCCAGGTTGAAAAAGAATGGGTAACGGATATAATAAAGGAAAAACTGGAGGGGATCTGATTTGCTTTTATTAAGACCCATCTTGGTCTTTGTCGGAATGGTTTTTTCATACATACCGTATCTGCAGTTTGTTGGTCTTGCAATAGTTATGTTTATTTACCATACTCTTATAAAGAACCGTAACGAGCATATTCAAAGGATGGAAACAGTCTATAAGGCAAATAACTGGGATTTTCCGCTAAAAAAAGATAATGGCGGATTTCTTTGGTTTATACTCTATATTATCTCTATGGGCACAATTATGGTGCTTTCAAACATGATAATGCCACAGGTTCTCGAACTTTCTACCCAGGAACTAGAAAGTTTTGTTCTTCCTCAATGGCAGGTTTATACATTCATCGGCTGTGGTTTTATGGTTATGGTATCTTATGTTCTCATGATAAACCGTATAGTAAAGGATCAGTGGATGCTTCAGGAATCAGAGATACGATACGGAATAGTAAAGGACAGGATCATAAACTACCGTGACGGCACCTTTGCCATCATACTCAGAATAGTAACCTTTAATTTCTATGAATGGTATCTTCTTTATGTTCTTTTAAGAGAAACTGCATATCATTACTTTGAAGACGGTACTGCCAGCGACAAGTATACCCAGGCCATAAAAAGCAATCAAACTATTGATCCCCAAATTATAGATCCGCCAGAAGACAGTTATGACCTGTTGCTCAAAGAACTTAGCACCATAGGCGACGAAGAAAGATTTAGCATAATCTTCAGGAAAGTAACAGCTATGGAAAAAGAAAAAGCTTTGCTTATACTAAACAGACTTCTTCAGGAAAATAAGATAACTCAAAAAGAGTATTCCAGAATTGAAGAATTCATCTAGGGGGTAAAAATGCTTATACCGCTTTCTAATCCTGATATAACTGAAAAAGAAAAAAGTACGGTTATGCAAGTACTTGATTCACCTGATTTAGCACTAGGCCCTTACCTAAAAAAGTTTGAGGATTCTTTTAGTAGCTACACTGGGTTAAAGTACGCTTTGGGAGTCAACAGCGGCACTTCGGCGCTTCATGTTATCCTCAGATCAATGGGTTTTGCGAAGGAACATGGAATGCTGACTACTCCATTTACATTTGTAGCTTCAGCAAACGTAGCTATTTATGAACATGGTGATCCTGTTTTTATAGATATAGATCCCTATAATTACAATATATCAATCGATAAACTCAACCGTTTTTTTGAAGGAACCTACAGACCATCTAAAAATCATATAAAAACAGATTTTTTAATGGCTGTAGATGTTTTTTCGCTGCCGCTTGACTGGGATAAAATAAGAATTCCCAGTGAGATTAAGGTGATTGAAGATTCCTGTGAAGCTTTGGGCGCAGAATATAAAAACAAAAAAGCCGGCACCTTCGGATTGGCAGGAGCTTTTGCCTTTTACCCTAACAAACAGATTACTACGGGAGAAGGCGGAATAATAGTAACAGATGATGAAGGTATTTACAAGGCTGTAAAGTCTATGTCAAACCAGGGACGCGGTGAAAGCGGAGCCTGGCTCGAGCATGTCCGGCTGGGTTACAACTACAGGATGGATGAAATGTCAGCCGCTTTAGGATACTGTCAGATGACAAGACTGGATGAGATCCTTGACAAACGCAAATCAGCAGCTGACAGATATAGAAAACTTTTTGAAGGAAACAGTTTTTTTATTTGTCCTTCTGTTCCTGACTATGTAACTAGGGAAAGCTGGTTTGTTTACGTTGTAAGAATAAATATAGCATGGATTTCAAAACTTTTGGGTTTGCCTAACTGGATAAGCACCTATCAGATGCCTGACATTATAGAACATAAAAACCGTGAAGAATGGTATACTTATCTTAAAAAAGCACGGACAATTCTTGATTCTTTGCTCGAAAAACTTTCAAAAAAAGGTGTTCAGGCAAGAAATTATTTTTCTCCAGTACATCTTCAGAAGTTTTACAAAGATCTTTATGGATATGAAGAGGGTGATTTTCCGTATACCGAACTTACTTCCTGCCTAACGGTAGCTATTCCGTTTTTTTCAAACATAACCGCAGAACAACAGGAGTACGTGGTTAAAAGTATTACAGAATCAGCTTTGGAGATAGAAAATGAAATACATGGCTAAAAGGAAGCTTACACTTCTTTTAATTGATTACGTACTGTTTGTCTGTGCGTATGGTATATCTATGTTCATACGGTTTCAGCTAGATTTTGCAGAGATGTCCAAGTATATTTCACCTATCTTTCTATACGCATTGATAATGGTTACAACCCTTTATTTATCTAGAATATATGAGTCCATATGGAGATTTGCAACCTTACCGCAGCTTTTGCCTGTTTTTTATTCGGCAGGACTCGGTTTTCTTGTAAATCTTTTCATTTTTGAATTTCTAAGGAGATACGTTACTTCTTTTTTCATACTTCCTTTTACCGTCAATGCAATTACATCTCTTACCGGAGTCATACTTATTGCATGGAGTAGAATATACTGGTTTTCAAAGACCAATAAATCTTCCGTAAAGGAAACAGACAATAATATACTCATTATAGGAGCAGGAGAGATAGGTGTTCAGATTCTTGATGAGTTTGAACGCAGGCCAAGCGAAGGAACTGTTGTGGGATTTCTCGATTATGACCAGGATAAAATAGGAAGATCAATACGGGGCTATAAAGTTTTTGATGTACCTGAAAACACAATGAAGTACATAGACCTGCTCAAAATAAAAGAGGTAATTGTTGCAATTTCAAATATTAATTCTGCCGACCTTAGAAAACTTCTTAGCTTCATTGATACAAAAAAAGTACGGGTAAGGATTCTGCCCGGAATGTTTGAAGTACTTAATAACAAGGCTTCTCTGGGTATACTTAGAGAAGTTGATGTAACAGATCTTCTGGGAAGAAAAGAGGTAAAGGTTGATCTTAAAGAGATTTCAGAGTATATACGTGGAAAAAACATTCTGATAACCGGTGCAGGAGGCAGTATAGGTTCAGAAATATGCAGGCAGGTAGCTGTATGTGCTCCTAAGGAGTTATATATACTGGGAAGAGGCGAGAACAGTATATTTAACATAAAGAATGAACTTACCGAAAAGTTCCCGCAGGTGAAAATTACTGAAATAATCTGCGATATAACAGATGAAAAAAGACTCGGAAAGATATTTGAACGTTTCAGCTTCGATGTGGTTTTTCATGCTGCGGCTCACAAGCACGTTCCGCTAATGGAAAAAAATCCAACGGAAGCCTTCAAGGTGAATGTTCTTGGTACTTACTCTCTTGCCAAACTTGCAGTAAAGCATAAAATAAAAAAATTTATCTTCATCTCCACAGACAAGGCTATAAAACCTACATCTATAATGGGATGCTCTAAACGTTTTGCAGAAGAAGTCATTAGATCTTTCTCCAACAAAACCAATACTGTTTTTGGCATGGTACGTTTTGGAAATGTTGTAGGAAGCCGAGGAAGCGTAATACCCATATTCAAAAATCAGATTGCCAAAGGAGGACCGGTAAAAGTTACCGATCCACGAATGAAAAGATACTTTATGACCATTCCAGAGGCAGTTACCTTAGTATTGCAGTGTATGATATTTTCCTCCGGCGGAGAAGTTTTTATACTTGATATGGGAGAACCTATACTTATAGATAATCTTGCCAGAGAGCTCATACGTCTGAGCGGTTTGGTTCCTGACCAGGACATAAAGATTGAGTATACCGGCATAAGACCAGGAGAAAAGCTTTATGAAGAGCTTCTCCTCAATGATGAGGGATACCTCAAAACCAACAACGAAAGAATATTTGTCGTAAACGCCAATCATAGCCTAAGCGAACAGGAAGTTGAAGATATGGTGGGAAAGATAAGACAGTTTGTTACCGATAGTGATTTCGAAGGCATAAACGGTCTTATACGGACTTATGTTCCCGATGCTGGGGCGGTGATAAAAGTTGAACAATCCTACTGAGGCCAAAGTATCCGTTGTGCTTATATGCCGAAACGAGAAAAAGCATCTGTATGGGGTTATAATGTCCTTACTCAATCAAAGTCTTAAACCTTATGAGATAATTGTTGCCGACGGAATGTCCGAAGACGGAAGCTACGAGTATCTTCTGGAGTTAAGTACAGCTTACCCTGAGTTAAAACCATGTAAGAATCCTTTAATGTATGCTCCTCACGGTCTCAATATCGGAATTAAACAAGCTAAAGGCGATTATATCATGATTGCCGGAGCACATACTCTTTATAATAAAGAGTACCTTAAGCAAACGGTTTCTTTTCTTTTTGAAAATCACGGGGCAGAGGCTGCCGGAGGTGTAACAACGGCTTTTTCTGTGCATGGCAATGTTCTGGAAAAGTCCTTTTGCGCTGTATACTCCAGTGTATTCGGAGTGGGCGGATCACTACATAGATATGCCAAAGAGATAACTTCAGCCGATACCGTTGCTTATGCTGTATACCGCAGAGAAGTTTTCCAGAAGTACGGTTATTTCAATGAATCGCTTATACGTAATCAGGATATAGAGTTTAACTACCGTATAACCAAAACAGGGGGAAAAATATACGTTTTGCCTATAGATAATTTGTACACTGTACCAGAAAGTTTTATTAAGTTCATTTCCAAAAATTTTTCCAACGGTTACTGGAATTATATTACTTTAAAAATTTCAAAGAAAGGAATCGGATTTAGACACTTTGTTCCGTTTTTCTTTGTGCTGTACATTCTTTTTTGCATAATTATGGGAGTTTTTGCGTCAGTAACAGTCTCTCTTATTACCTGCGTACCTTTGATTCTTTATGTAGTCATGGACATGTATTTTTCCTTTGTGCAGGCTCATAGAGCAAAAGAGCCTTTACAGTTTTTTCTTAATCTATTTATCTTTCCTGTGCTTCATATTTCTTATGGAACAGGAACACTTATGAGTATTATCAGAGGAGGAGAAAGATGATTTTCTCCATAGCCGGCACATTACTTCTTTCCGTACTTCTTACTTTAGCTATGATAAAACTAGCAGTCAGGTTAAATATAGTGGACCGTCCGGACAGCTTTCTAAAGCCTCATGCCAAGGTAACCCCTTA
>CALMRR010000404.1 GCA_937871925.1 uncultured Petrotoga sp. | reverse complement strand
AATCTCACCGTACATATCTTTTATTTCTCTTTCACGCTGTTCTCCGGTCAGCTCGTTCACAGTTGAATAGACTTCGTCTTTACTCTGTACTTTGGTAATTTTCATGTGTTTTTCCGCAAGATTGGCCACCTGGGGCATATGAGTTATGACTATAAGTTGTTTTTCTTTGGAAAGTTCTTTAAGTTTCTCGCCTACAGTCAGCGCCATTCTTGGTCCTACACCCGCATCAACTTCATCGTAAAGCATAGAGTCAACAGAATGATCGTTTCCGAAAACTGTTTCTATAGCTAAAAATATTCTGGACATTTCTCCGCCCGAAGCAATCTTGTCAAGAGGCAGGAAATCCGACTGAGGATTTGTTTTCATCAGCATACGGATTCTGTGCGCTGATATCTGCCCCGGTTCTTTAAGCTTTTCAAAGTAAAAATCTATCTCTGAATTTTGCATATTAAGGTCGGCCAGGTTCTTTTCGATTCCGTGCTTTATCTCTTTCAGATAAGGCATTGCTTCTTTAATTATACTTTCACTTATTTCAAAAAGACGTTTTTTTATTTTTTCCATTCTGGGTGTAAGTTCGTTCATTATGCTTTCAAGTTCATACAGTTTATTAAGTTCCTCTTCAAATCTGCCGCAGTTCGCAATGACATCATCCAAAGACGGTCCGTACTTTCTTTTCAGCATAAGTACCGCATTAAGCCGTTCACTCACATTGTTCAGTTCCTGAGGATCTGTCTGAAGGTCTAAAAGTTTTTTTTCTATGGCATCGTATAGCTCAAGGAGCTGCTGCTGAATACTTATGGCAAACTGCTCCGTATCTTTAAATCCGTACTCCCTTATTTTAGAAAGATTATATGCAACCGTACCTATCGAATTGTCTATATTGAACTCTTCGGAATCTTTCAGCAGCTGCATATTTTCATAGAGATTGTTCTTTATTTCCTGCACGTTGTTCAAAGCCCTGAACCTTTCCGAAAGCTCAGTATCTTCATTGGGCCGGGGATCTGTTTTTTTTATCTCATTTATCTGAAAGTTGAGCGTATCTATCTTCCTAAGTACTTCAGACGGATCCGAAGGTATGGCGGCAGCTTTTT
>CALMRR010000403.1 GCA_937871925.1 uncultured Petrotoga sp. | reverse complement strand
GAAAAGGAGATAAAATTTTTAAGTAAGGTTACATATGAACCGGAACATCCCTATGTAGTCGTTCTTGGAGGAGCAAAAGTATCAGATAAAATTAATGTTATAAACCACCTTATTGAAAAAGCTGATAAAATATTGATAGGCGGAGCCATGATGTTTACCTTCCTCAAGGCACAGGGCAAAGATATAGGTTCTTCTAGATATGAGGCCGATAAAGTTGATTTTGCAAAAGAACTGCTTGAGAAAGCTGCTTCCAAAAATGTCGAAATAGTACTTCCGGTCGATTCTATTATTGCACAAAAGCTTGAAGCCGGGACAGAAACCCACCTCGTCTCAATAAATAGTGGGATTGAAGAAGGATGGATGGGATTAGACATTGGACCGGAAACAGTTAAACTTTTCACTGAAAAACTCCGTGGCGCTAAAACAGTTATCTGGAACGGTCCCATGGGAGTTTTTGAAATATCTGATTTTTCTTATGGCACCAAAGAGATTGCAAAAATAATATCTTCAATGACATCCAAAGATACTGTAACTGTTGTTGGAGGTGGAGATTCTGCAGCCGCTGCCGAAGAGTTTGGGTTGGCGCAAATGTTTTCCCATGTATCAACAGGAGGAGGAGCTTCACTTGAGTATCTTGAAGGAATAACCCTTCCGGGAATCGCCAGCATCTCTCAAAAAAAAAATCTAGGAATTAGGAAGTTTATTCTTGCCGGCAACTGGAAGATGAATAAAACACCTTCACAAGCTGCAGAATTTACTTGTACCATTGTCCCGAAACTTCTGAATTATAAAAAAATTACTTCAGTGTTATGTGTACCGTTTACCGCTCTTGAAAGAGTAAGTGAGTACGTGGACAGAACCCATGTTTTTACAGGTGCACAAAATATGTACCATGAAACAAGCGGTGCTTTTACCGGTGAGATTTCAGCTTGTATGCTTAAGGATATATCTGTTGATTATGTAATACTGGGGCATTCCGAAAGACGCCATATCTTCCACGAAGATGACGAGCTGATAAATCAAAAAGTTTTAAAATCCCTTGATGAAGGGCTGATTCCTATATTATGTGTCGGTGAGCAGCTGCAGGAACGTGAAGACAATCTCACATTCAATGTAATAGAAAGACAGATTAAAAAAGGACTTAAAAATGTATCTGTCCAAGATATACAGAAGGTTGTCATCGCTTATGAACCGGTCTGGGCAATAGGAACTGGGAAGGTTGCCTCTCCAGATCAGGCTCAGGAAGTTCATGAGTTCATACGTGAACTTATCGCAAAGTTATATTCAAACCAAGTGGCAGAAGTTATTACCATTCTTTATGGTGGAAGTGTAAGTGAGTCAAATTATCTTGGCCTATTTCTGAAAAAAGATATTGATGGAGGCCTTGTTGGCGGAGCATCGCTAAAACCGTCTTTTATAAACCTTGCCTCAATAATGGATTCTTTGATAGAATGATATATCATGGGTGGATTTTAAATCCACCCATTTAATTATCATTAATCTTCTGATAATTAGTTTTGATAAAAAATATGATATAATTTCCCATGGGGGTGATGAGATGCCTAACGATATTGAAAACAATTCAAGCAAAAATGAATTTCAAGATCTTCTGAGCGAAAAGAAAAAAGAAAATCGTTTTTCAATGAAAAAAATTTACTTATTGAGTACAATAGGTGTCTTGCTGCTTATTTCAGCACTTATACTTTTCTTTGTTTTTTCCGGCAAGAAGTATGAACTGACTTTAAGCTATTCCATTCCTAATACAGATATAATAGAAGACATACAAAAGATAAAAGTCAGTATTTCAGGAAAAACAAACTTCATAAAAGAGTACGGTCTAAACGATCCTATTACAATACCTAAATTGAAAGAAGATAACTATTCTATCGAAGTTTCTGCCATAAATTCAAAAAATTATATAGTTTTTTCTAAAAAGGAATCAGTGTTTATAAAAGATAAAACAAGCAAAGATTTTTTCCTTTCGAGAGAACAGGTCCTTTACGATCTGAAGCCTGTTAAAATCGGAGATGATTTATTAGTAAATCTTCCTGCAGGGTTTGACAAGTACCTTGTTTATACAAAAAATAACGGTAAATTTGAATTCTCATATGAAACATCTATTAATACCATATCTTTGAAAGGATTTACTGATCTCAGCAAAGATGTGAAGTTTTCTGTTTTAAAAGATAGTCGACTATACGAATTTTCTGACTCTTTATCTCTTTCGTCACTTGTGCCACCATTACCTCCAAAGATAATATCGCCTGAAAACAATGAGCTTATAATCAGTACTAATTATTTCTTTGTCTGGCAGCCTGCAAGTCTTGATTCAGCGGGTCTTACTTATGACGTATACCTTAAGCAAGGTGATGAAACTGAGTTTAAAGTTGCTGAAAATATAAAAGATCTTATGTATGAGTATAAAAAGCTTTCTCCTGGTAAAACATATACTTTAAAAGTTGTTGTCAAAAATTCCTTCGGCCAATCTGCCCAAAGCATTGCGATGTTTAAAACAGCTTCGGCGGAAAAAGATCAGGAGTACCTCTTTGCCCCAAGCGGGAAAATGGGAGTAACTATTTATGAAGTAAAAGATCCTAAGAAACCAACAGAACTTTCAAGTATAAAGCTTGATGGTAATGTG
>CALMRR010000402.1 GCA_937871925.1 uncultured Petrotoga sp. | reverse complement strand
CTTAAAGGCGAAGAGATAAGAGTAAATGCTGTTGCCCCTGGTTTTATAATGACTAGTATGACAGAGAGCCTTAAGGATGAGTATAGATCAGCTATAATAGGGCGCTCATGTATAAAGAGACTCGGCAATCCCCTTGATGTTGCTAAAACAGTTCTTTTTCTAGCCTCACAGGACTCTTCATTTATAACAGGACAGGTAATAAGGGTAGACGGAGGAATCTCCATATAAAATATTAAAATGCACAGGAGGAAAAAATGAACAAAGCAGAACTTTTTGATAAGGTGAGAGATATTATTTGTGAAAAACTGGATGTTGAAAAGGACAAAGTTACCTTGCAGGCAGTGCTTACAGATGATCTCGGGGCGGACTCGCTGGAGTTGGTAGACCTTGCCATGGAGATAGAAAGCAGTCTGGGAACAGCCATAGCCGACAGTGAGCTTGAAAAAATAAAAACTGTTGGAGATGTGGTGGAAACCCTTCTGAAAAAGATGTAAAAAATAAAACCATGCTTCTGTTAAAAGGAGCATGGTTTTTATAAAGTATGATACAAAGTATTATTAACATAAAAAGCAGTTTCTTTTAAAACGGTATATGATAAAATGCTTTTATTAATTAGCCTGCTTAACCATTTTTTGTTAAGCAAAAACGGGGGATTTATGGGTAAAACAACTTTGAAAGTCGCATTATGCGGCACTGTAACCTCGGTGGTATTCGGTCTTTCCTTTCTTTTTACAAAGAATGCACTGGATTTTGTCAACGTTTTTGACTTTTTGGCAATAAGGTTTACGGTTTCTTTTGTTAGTATGATGGCCATAATGTTTTTTCTAAAAGTCAGAGTAACAAGAAAACCTTACTATAAACTTTTACCTCTTGCAATATTTCAGCCTGTTCTTTACTTTATATTTGAAACATTGGGACTGGTTCATACATCAAGTTCCCAGGCCGGAATAATAGTTTCCACACTTCCAATCTTTACCCTTATAGCCTCAAGGATCTTCCTGCGTGAAAGGATCAAACCCGCTCAAGTTATATTCATGGTTCTTAGCTTATTAGGCGCACTTATGATAATAGGAATAAATCTATCAGACTCAGGTATTCTGGGCGATATGTACCTTTTATTTGCCGTATTTTCAGCGGTCGGATACTCACTTCTTTCAAAAAAGCTTTCTGCACAGTTCAATCCGTTTGAGATTACTTTTTTTATGATGTTTTGTGCCATGATCTTTTTCAATGCAGCAGGGCTTATTGATAATGGTATAGATTACGGTATTATGCTTAACCCACAGGTACTGGCTGCCGCACTTTATCTTGGAGTCCTTTCATCAGCAGTCAACTTCATACTGCTTAACTATATGCTGAGTAAAGTATCCCCCATAGTATCCTCTATCTTCGGGAATCTTACAACCGTGGTTTCAGTGGCAGCAGGAGCACTGATAAGAGGAGAAGCACTTTTTTGGTATCATATATGCGGAATGGTTTTTATAATAGCCGGGGTAATGGGAATAAACTGGATATCTTCACGTAAGGCTAAGGATTGATTCCGTAAAATCTGATATCCGGGCCATACTTTTCCGGAAGCTCAAAAGACCTGTCAGCAGGAGCCTTAATAACAAAACCGGCGCTTGCCTCAAGATAACGTTCATAGTTATATGAGGTCAAAGCAGCTATGCCATCAAAACCCTCCTTACTGTTAAAACCATATTTCCCGGATGGTTTATTCAGAAACAGGGCGATTCTGAAATCGGTCATAAGCTCAGAGATACTTTTTCCGCAAGCTTCCTCAAGAGCTTTAAAATCATTGTAAGGACTGTATATAATTTTTTTGTATAGTGTACTGTCAGATGTTTGTGAATAAAGATACTGGAAAAACAGGTAAGATAGGCTGTAATTATCCAGCCAGAACAAGTCGGGTCTGTTCTGTATAAGAGGAACCTTTCCGTTGCGTATGTTGTCCGAACCGTTATAGTAAGTTATTCTTGAAGTCTGTGTTCCGTTATAAAGATCCTCGGCTGCCATGGAAAGCCCTTCATCCATCCACAAACTTTGCATCGCAGGCTCTTCTTTTATATAGTTTACATATATAGAGTTTACATAAAAGTTTGACAGGTGCTGAAGTTCGTGCGTTACGGTAGAAAAAGCATTTTCAATTTTATATACTCCAAATCTGTCCGTCATAAGAGGATAGGTGTCTATATATAATAATGGACATTTGTTAGAGGTTGAAAGATCCTCCGGAGAAAAGTATCCCGCCACAAAACCTCCGGAACCGCTGAAGCCGTCCTTTATGTCATAACAGAGCAGATAAACTGCTCCTATAGATTCAAGATCTGTTTTTTCCACAAAGTGAGTATATATTAAAGGATAAATATTCTTTTCAAACTCCGCGGCCAGTTTATCGGTCTGCATAGAAGTTATTTTTGACAGATAAGATTCTTCTACCCAGACATAGCAGTGATCTGTCATTGATAGAAGGCAAGCCCGAACTGTATCTTTTTTACCCGTTTCATAGTTCTCGGTAATAAAATCTTTTAGGTCATTTAGTTTTGGAGGTTCACTCTTGGAAGTTAGGATAGGTATTCTATTGGTCAGCAGCATATCTGTATCGATAATTCTGTCTATAGGGTATATACTTTTATCTTCACTGTTCCTGAAAATCTGTGCAGATGGATACATTCCTTCTGTTTCACGGCTGTACACTACTCCCGTATCCTGTTTCACGGCCGTATCGGTGCTCTGATTTATAACAAGGATATATGCCCCGTCCACGGTCTGGGGTTTTTTGAAAAGCATACATGAAAAAAAGATGAAAGAAGATGAAAGTATAAAAAAGATAAGCAAGAGTTTTTTTAGGCTGCTCATAAGTGACCCCTTTTCTATGGTACTTAAATTATAACTCTTTCAAAATCAAACTTTACAGTGGTGCTCATTTTTAAAATAAAACCCGGCGCATATGGCCGGGATATCAAGGAGATGTATTTTTGAAAATTCTTGTTGATGGCGACGCTTGCCCGGTAAGGGAGTTAACAGAAGCAACCGCCAAAAGGCATGAACTTGCCGTTATGTACTTTATAAACGATAGTCACATCGTCCGTTCTGAATACTCAAAAATAATAATGGTCTCTTCAGGCAGAGATGTTGCCGATTTTGAAATAATTAAACATGCCTGTGCAGGTGATATAATCATAACCAATGACTATGGCCTAGCGGCGATGGCTCTTGCCAAACGGACTTACGTATTGAGTTTTTCAGGCATGCTCTATGATGAAAGCAATATAGATTCACTTCTTATGCAAAGACACATAGGCATGAAAGAACGAAGAAGCGGAAACTATACCAAGGGTCCTAAAAAAAGAACCAAACAGGATGATTCAAACT
>CALMRR010000401.1 GCA_937871925.1 uncultured Petrotoga sp. | reverse complement strand
ATCCTCAAATACATAACCTGAACCTCTTTCTAGTGGTTCTACCTCTATCTTGACATGACCGTACTGTCCATGTCCGCCAGTCTGCTTTTTATGTTTATATTCCGCATTGGTTTTCCTTTTTATTGTTTCTCTATAAGCTATCTTGGGCTTTCCTATTTCAAAATCCACTCCAAAGTTCTTTCTTAGTCTTTCTGTCATTACTTCAAGATGTATCGTACCTATACCGCTTATAACTGTCTCACTGGTTTCAGGATCAAATTCCCATTTAAAAGTGGGGTCAGACTCTGAAAGCTTTGAAAGCGCGCCTGTAATCTTATCTATTTCATTTTTGGATTTGGGCGATATTGATTTTGATATCATAGGTTCAGGAAAATCAGGAACTTTTACAATAACGTTCTGTCCTGCTGATACTACCGTCTGTCCAATTTTACTGTTCTTAAGCTTTGGTATTACCACTATATCCCCCAGCGAGGCTTCTTCTATTTCTTCGTTCTTGTCAAATCTAGGAATATAAAGATGTGAGAACTTTTCATTTGAATCCTCCTGAACCACATAGAACGAATCAGAAGCTTTTAGTGTACCGCTAAGTATCCTCAAATAAGTAAGCTTACCTACAAAAGGATCAACTGCATTCTTGATAATCAAACCCGTAAACTTATCTGAATTTTCAATTATTTCATCATTCATATTGTAGTACTTTGAATGCTCTGGCGATATGCCATAGTTTTTAAGGGAGAACATAAGTCTGTCTATTCCTGCATTATGCAAGGCTGAGCCTATAAGCACCGGAACAACAGTTCCTTCACCGACAGCCTTTTTCAGACATTTAATAAGTTCCTCTGTTGTGATTGCCTCTTCTCCACCTTCAAAATACTTATTTAAAATTTCCTCATCATTTTCCACAATATCTTCGATGGCCTGATCATGATACTTATCATACCATGCTTGGCTTTCAGGTGCCAAAGAGGACATCTCCGAAGCTTTTCCCGTGTTAACATCATATGTGAAAGATTTTTTAAGCAGTACATTTGTTATTCCTTTAAAGTTATTTCCCTGTCCTATTGGAACCTGTACCGGAGTTAACTTCACACCATCCTGAAAAGCTTCTTTAAGATCAGAAATTACTTTATCGTAATCCGCACCGTCTTTATCCATCTGAGATACGAATACAATAATGGGCTTATTCTGTTCTCTCGCCATCTGCCATATTCTCTCAGTAGATACTTCAACTCCGGCCGTTCCGTTCACTATCAATAAAATATTATCTGAAGCATTTATAGCAGTTTGAAGGTCTCCTAAA
>CALMRR010000400.1 GCA_937871925.1 uncultured Petrotoga sp. | reverse complement strand
CCCAGCTTGCCCCACTCCTCACCAATAACGGCTATTATGAAATCACTGAAAGAAACAGGAACGTTGTACTTCATGGTTCCGCCAAAGGGAGCGGTACCAAGAAGGCCACCATTCTGAAGGGCTCTGAGAGCCTGCTCTGTCTGAAAGTCTTCTGTCTGTGCGAGTCTTTCCAGCTGGTAAGGCTTCAAAAACTTGTCGTTGTTTATTATCTGGTCTTTGAATAAAACAGCTCCGGCAATTAAGGTAAAGATAAAAATAAAGTAAACTAGACCTATCTTCTTGTTTTTTATATTAAAAGCACATACAAAAAACGATATAAAAAATAAAACTGCACTTGTGCTGAGATCAGGCTCAAGAAAGACCAGAACCGTAGGTGCGCCGCAAAGACACATCGGTATTAAAAAAGAATTGATAATATTTTGTTTTTCCTTTACGTATGTCAGAAAATAAAACGATATAAACGCCGGAAGTATGAACTTGACATACTCAGAGGGCTGAACCTGAAAAGAACCTATATTAAACCATCTGTGTACCTCATTGACCGGCTTTGAAACAAGTGCCAGTATGAGAATGCCAAGCATGAAGGCATACATCGTCCACATGAAGTACTTGCTTCTGATAAAAAAATCTGCTCCGGTAAAGCCTATGAATCCAGCAAAGAACCCTATAGCAATACCTAAAAGATGTGTTCTGAACTTTATGTCAGGACCGTTTATATTCTCAGAAAGCTCACTTGCGAAAAGCGAACTGTAAACAAACAGAACTCCTATAATGATTGTAAAACACAGTACAATAAAATATATCATAAGTTCACGTTTCATTGCAACAGGCTTCAAGAATCTCCTCCAAGTCTATGAGCTATATTTTTGAAGTGATTTCCCCTTTCTTTGTAATCCTGGTAAAGATCAAAGCTGGCACCTGCAGGGGACATTATTATGCTGTCACCGGGCGAAAGGGCATTCATACCTATTTTGACAGCTTCTTCCATATTATTGCAGAATACAAACTTTTCATCAAGAGGATACTTTTTGACTTCCTCTGTCATTGCCCCAAAGACCAGGGTGATTTTTGAAAAGTTCCTGACTTCTTCAATGAGTTCGGTAAGATCTTCATTTTTAGGAATTCCGCTTAGAAGAGCAGCATATCCTTTTCCCCTGAAGCTAAGATAAGCATT
>CALMRR010000399.1 GCA_937871925.1 uncultured Petrotoga sp. | reverse complement strand
AGATCTCAAAATCTTCTTAAACAAAGTGCAGGTGAGGATAATGCTGGTTCTGACGAGAAAAACCAATGAGTATGTTGAGATAATTGCTGGTGATAGACATATAAAAATCACCATTCTGGACTCCAACAAAGGCACAGTAAAAATAGGCTTTGAAGCTGAAAAAGATATAAAGATATACCGCGGCGAGGTTTACGATGAGATAGTCTCACAGAATATCTCATCGGTAAATACAGATATTAAATCCCTTAAAGATATATCAAGGATTTTGCCAGGAGGAAAAAAGGGTGAGGATTGATCCCTATATCAAGGAAAAGCTTTCTCCTTTATTTTCTGAAGTCAAACCGCCTGATGTGGCAATACTTGGCGGAATAGAAGTTGAACACACAATTAAAAAGTGCTCAGACAACTACTCGATAGAAACGTTTATAGGAGGCAACGGGACACGTACTGCTCTAGAGCTTAAAGGTCTTGGTATTATACCTTCCATCTTAGCTTTTTTGGGACAGGACGAGTTTTTGAATATGATTCTTAATTTTTTTGATTCCAAGAACATTTCCGTACGCTGGACTCCTAATAATTTAAAAACTCAGCGCAGGCTTACATTTACCGATACCGCAGAGGTGATACTCCAGCGCAATGACTATATCATAACCATCAATCCTATATTTATAGAAGAGTTTATATATAATGTCAAAGCAGTGCTTGTAAACGTTGAAAGATGGAACGTTGATATAATTGATTTTCTCAGTTACGAGAAAAAGTTGACCTTTGTCCATGCGGATCTTGATATTGTTGATTCCTTTTCTTTTTCATGCAAAACGTTATTTATCAAATCAAACGATATCCATAAAGCACTTGAGGCTGCTTCAAAGGCTAATTATGAAAGCATGATTATCTTTGCCAATGATGAGATATACTTTGATGGTCTGACCATAAAACCGGATATATGCTCAAAAGAGTACAGAGATCAGGCTGTATCTGTTTACGAAGCGGTATTTATTGAGTCCGTTCTGCATGATATGTCTTATGCACAAGCTCATGAGTACGCTTTCAGATACTTCGCTTATGTACTTGCAAACGGAAGTAAAATAGAAAACATTTAATCCGTAAACTTGACAAATATGTTTATACGTGGTATAATTTTTTTGCT
>CALMRR010000398.1 GCA_937871925.1 uncultured Petrotoga sp. | reverse complement strand
CTCTCTGCGGAACTTTGGCGTAATCGTGGGAAATATTTTATACATCTGATTTGCAATAGTATATGAGTACTGCGACACTCTTGATATATGAAAGCCTGTCTCATTATCTTTCTTTTCTACAAGTGAAACAAATGCCTGAGCACTTGTAGATACTATCTGCTGGGTTATATAAGAATAGAAAGTCGTCCCCTTAAGAATATTCATAACTCTTAGCATTATCTGTGAACATTCATTGGTATAAGCATCCTTGTTAACGCTGTTGACAAAAAGAAAGCCTACGACCTTATCGTTGGTTATTATCGGAACAGTCAGACTGGATCTGTATCCTTCCTGGAGAATGAGTTCTGTAGCTCTTGATTTATGAAAATTTTTGTAGTAGTACTCCAAATCATTTATTATTCTGGGTGATCTATTTTCTACTATCCATTTAAGTGAAGTGTCGTTTATGTTTTGAATAAATCCTGCTCCGAGCTTAAGGTTTTCAGTATAAGAAGCTGCCGTCTCAGCCACCACATTTTCGACACTGTCGATAAATGCCACCCCCACTCTGTCACACTGGATATACTCTTTCAGAAAGGGCATAAGCTGAGGTACAAGATCTTCCAGAGTTCCGTAAACAGGCAGGCTTATTATCCTTTTTTCAAGCCCAAGTTCCTTTTCTATCGAAGAAACATTATCATAAAGCTCCTTTTCTTCAAGCCACCTTATTGGAATATTCTGAGAAGGTGCATTTAGCTTTATAAGACCTAGAACCTTTTCGGACATATTCTTTACGTAATCGTTGTATGAAACAAATACCCTTTTTTCCTTCATTTCAAAAAACAGCCTTATTCCGCTTATTGCAAGCGCAATCAGAATACTTACGGTAAAAATAAACGTAAAACCTTTATTCACATAAAGATACGACTCATACATAGAATCTTTTGCTTTTCTTATTGCACGGTCCAGCCCGTCAATATCAAAAGAACTGAGCCTGAAAAAATGTTCTATCTCCTGCAAATTCACCGGTTCGGAAAGAGTCGCATTTATCTGTTGAACAGAATAAAAGATACTTTCAAGCTTTCTATAAATTTCATCGGAAGAATTAATCATACTTATACTACTTCCTTTTGCAAGATACCCCTCTTCAAGCATTTCTGAAA
>CALMRR010000397.1 GCA_937871925.1 uncultured Petrotoga sp. | reverse complement strand
TAGCCAGCAGGGGACATAGTATTGAAAAACTTCAGAGTGTAGGGTATACCGCATCTGATCTTCTTGAAACCGAAGATGTGATGATAGTTGATCCCCAGTCGGCATACAAGTTCTTCGATGAAGAAAAAGCACGCAAATCCCTTGAGGCGATAGAACCGTGTAAAAAGCGCATGATAATAACCATATATGCAGATAATAAGGCTGTCGGAAATTTTATACTTGATATTGCTAAAGACAGTACAAAAGATTTTTCTCAGGACTCTGTTAAAGCGATGAAGGTCTTTTCCGTGACTGCGTCAGCGTTTCTTACGTATAACCGCTATACAGATCTTAAAGGAAGAATGCAGAAAGATATAATCATGACCATGATAAATATACTGGAGGTTCATGATGTCTATACCAAAGGCCATTCAAACAACGTAGCCGATATAGCTGTAAAGATAGCCAGAGCAATGGACATGAACAGACAGGACGTTTTGATGGTTTATTGGGCAGGGCTTGTACATGATATAGGTAAGATACTTATACCGCAAGCTATTCTGAATAAACCTTCCAATCTTACGGATGCAGAGTATGAAGAAATAAAAAAGCATCCCGAGTACGGATACATATTTCTTAAAAAACAGGAAGAGCTTAAGCAGATCGCGGAGATCGTACGCTATCATCATGAACGATTTGACGGAAAAGGTTACCCTAAAGGACTTAAGGGCGAGGAGATTCCTCTTTTTTCCAGGATAATATCGGTTGCTGATGCCTACGATGCCATTATCAGTCTAAGACCCTACAGAGCACCTTTAAGTGCTGAGCAGGCGCGTGAAGAAATTTTTAAAAATTCTGGAACTCAGTTTGATCCTAAAATTGTTTCGGTGTTCTTCGGTCTGAAACTATAATATTTTATATACTGCGGAGGATTAATTATGTTAAAATCAAACAAAGAAAAGGTTGTAATGGTGTCGGTTCAGGGTAAGATACATCATCCCACAGGCGGAAACTACAGGGTGAGTCATGAAGGTTTTCCAATGATGCTTCCCGCAACAGGAGGCATATCATATAATGTGAAGGTTGGAGACTGTGCTTTTGGTCTGAGCGGCGACCATATTGAGCCGGGAGTGTCCATAAGAAATGAAGATAAAAATGAATCTGATGCCCTTATGATGCTTGCATGTATCGGAAACTATGCAAGAGTTGTAAGCGGTGATGCTAAAGGTGCCATCGGTTATGTAACGGG
>CALMRR010000396.1 GCA_937871925.1 uncultured Petrotoga sp. | reverse complement strand
GCAAGACGTTTTGATATCTTTCCGTCATACTTCACCGCTTTTTAAAGATTTTATGACAGTTTTTATGTTCTGGGTTATCTTTCTTGCTACCTGAGGTTTATTCATAACATAAAGATGAATCCCGTCAACACCTGAAGAGAGCAAATCTACTATCTGATCTGTAGCATATGCAACTCCGGCATCGGTAAGCGCTTGTTTGTCACCCTGATACCTGTTCATTACTTTTATGAACTTTTCTGGAATGAAAGCTCCACACATTGAGGTTATTCTTTCGATCTGGTTTTTATTTGTTACCGGCATTATTCCAGCTTGAACAGGTATAACGATACTTCTGTTTTTTAACTTTGAAGCAAAATCATAATAAAAAGCATTATCAAAAAAAAGCTGAGTAATCAAAAAGTCAACTCCGCTGGATACCTTTTTTTCAAGGTAGTAAAGATCCAACGACTTATTCCTTGACTCAACATGTCCTTCAGGATAACATGCCCCGGCCAGGCAAAACTTATCCTTATACTCATCCCTTATAAACTGAATGAGCTCCTGAGCATATTTAAAATCATTAGCTTGAGCCTCTGCTGGTACATTATCTCCGCGAAGTGCAAGAATATTCTCTATATTATTATCATATATTCTTTCAACTTCTTTTCTTATATCGTCCTTACTGTTTCTTACCGCTGTTATATGCGCAAGCGGATCTATACCGTATTTATTCTTTATTATTGAGGCTATCTCTGCGGTGCGGATGCTCTGCCCTCCCGTTGCACCGTACGTAACGCTTATATAATCAGGCTTAAGATCGGCAAGCTCATCGATAGTCTTAAAAATACTGCTTAACGGACTGTCTTTCTGAGGCGGGAATATTTCAAATGAGATCAAAGGCCCTCCTAAAAATTTTTCCGATATTTTCATGCTTTTCCCTCCTAAACCAGTTTAATATTTCCTTTCATGCCGATCTTACTGCCAACGATAACCACTGCTCCATCCACACCTTTTATACTCATAGAAAATTCTATGGCCCTTTGAATATCCTCTTCGATCTTAACCATATTACATGCAGCGGTCGCAACACAATCCGCAAGCACAGGATCATGAGCTATTATCGTCGCCGCATCGGCTTTGCCATAGCTGAAAGAATGTCCAAGAGTTCCGGATGAGGTACACACTCCGCACTCTCCTGCCTGTATCTGTATATTTATCTTATCGCTGAAATACTTATTGATGGTGTGTATCTTTACTGTTCTGTTCT
>CALMRR010000395.1 GCA_937871925.1 uncultured Petrotoga sp. | reverse complement strand
TAAATAATTAAACAAAATGAATTTATAATTTTAAAGCCCCTTTTTCAGGGGCTTATATCATCAAAGTACATTCAATCATATTGTTTTAACTTTCTAAATCTTTCGAATACAGTAATATATATCACTGAAGCAATCACTATACTCACCAGATTCTCAACTTGTATATAGAAAACACTGTCAGAAAAGAAAAATCCATATGCAAGGTAATTTTCATAGCCTCTGACTATCACAATATCAAATACTATCGTTATAACTGTGGCTAGGATCTTACTGCTGCGGTATATCCCGCCGAAAACAAGTGTATTCAACGACATTAGCCCAACAGATATTAACTGTCCGTTAAAGGATGTGAACACATCTCTGTACAAAAACGCTATCAGCAACACCGAAAGCCACGGACTTACCATCGCCATGAGATATAAAGCTATTTTGGATATGCTTATATAATAAACAGGATTTGCACCATGACCTATGAGTCCAAGAAAAAAAGTTATCAAAAATGTTGACATCACAAGTGCTGAAGGGATTTTACCTTTAGGCTTACGGGTATTTATGATGACAACATTCGGAATTTTTTTATCGTATGCCGTTTTCAGTTTGGGATCTGAAATCGTCTTGTATGCTTTATTAATGACTGTAAGTTCTTCTTCAAGTTTTTTATACGATTTGGCGTAACTGTGGTCATTCAGCTTGTGCAAATACTCCTTTATCTTTTCACTGTAAGCATTTTCTATTTCGTTATACTTAGCATCCTTAGGAATTCCAAGTATTTCATAGTAATTTGCCATAAATTCTTCCTCCTTTCTTGCTCTATTATAGCATACTACTATTAAATTATAAATCTTTGTCTAGAAATAAAAATCAGAGGCTTGGCCTCTAATTTTTATTAACGACAAAACATCCGGCAATTATATCGTGGAGAGCCTGTTTCTTCTCCGTAAAAGCAGCCATTATAAAACCTATAAAAAGAATTAATCCGGATATGATTTTTGCGAAATACCTTCCTGTAGCTCTTAAAAATGATATCCGCTGCCCGTCAAGATCCGTTACTTCCATTCCAAGCACAAGCTTACCGGGAGTCGCTTTAAAACTGCTGCTTTCAAATCCCGCATAGTATACCCACGAAACAACCGTTGTAACAAGACTTATAGTAACAGATCCCACAACAATCCTCAGAGCTGCTTCAAAAAAATTGGGAACATTCCCGTAATTGTATCCCCAGTTATAATCATTATAGTATGTCATCTCATTGAAAATATCGCTAAGAAACCTGAACCCTATTCCTAAACCCATAAAAGCCGAGACAAACCAGTTTATCACTCCTATTATCAGGCCATCAATTATACAAGCTACAAGTCTTTTCCAGAAACCTCCATAGCTTTTCGCACGAACTGGATTATAATGATTTTCATAGCCAGAAGTATTCTGAACATCTCCTT
The DNA here is from genome assembly GCA_937871925.1 of uncultured Petrotoga sp. Taxonomy (GTDB): domain Bacteria; phylum Thermotogota; class Thermotogae; order Petrotogales; family Petrotogaceae; genus UBA5851. The sequence goes on along the minus strand of CALMRR010000395.1, from coordinate 8,817 downwards.
TAAAAACAGATGTTGATAAGTCTTTTCCACAGTTTTTGCAGAATTTGTCTCCGTTCTCTACTTGTGTACCGCAGTTAGGACAAAACATTTTTTACCTCCATATTAAAGTTTTATATACTAAATTGTATCATATTTATCGGTTGTTTATATTTTTTTAGATATAAGATTACCGGATTCATATCTTTTCAGCCCTTTATAAAAAACTACATATGCAGCAAGTACAAAGCTCATGTCGGCTATCAGAAGAAACAGAAAGGAAACCATGCTGAACTCTTTTATAAGTCGAACCGGAAGAAAGGAAAAGTACATGGCCGGAATAACCGTCTGAATTATCAGCTTTGAAACAGATGTATAAATTCCCTCCGGATTAAGGGAAAAAGTAATTATGGAATCGGGTATCACTTCCGCAACAGCCGTAAAATCTCCATACCAGAAGGTAAAAGAATGAAAAAGCACATTATAAGCGGAAAGAAGAACCGCCCCCATAACTCCAAGTAGTATAAAAAGCAGAAAGTTTAGCAACGACAGATATCCAGAAAAAAAGAAAAGAACAAATCCGAATACCAAATCACCTAAAGCACTCAGTGAAAGTCTACTCACAAGAATATGGGAAAGAACCGGTCTTGGAAGAATCAAAAATGAATCGATCTCGCCGTTCATTATCATACGGCTTATCAGAGACTGATTACCCCATAGCGTCATGCTTATCCCGAACGAAAAAGTGGTTATGCTATATACCAAAAGCATCTCATTCATACCGTAATCCTTTATTGTTCCTACTTTCTGAAAAAGAATCCACCAGAAAAAAAGAAGAAACACATCATTTATTACCATCCCGATTGTCTGGAGAATAAAGTTACCTCTGTACTCCATCTGAGAAGAAAGGTTGAACTTAAGATACCTGATCATCAGTCGAAATGTCTTTATGCTTTGCATCAATTTAAATGTTTTCATCCTTATCCTCCGTTTACATTAAGCCTTTTCAGGGCATATCTGAAAATACCTGTCACTATGGCTGAGTATATTATAATATTTATAATCTGCAATCCTATTATTCCAAAAAAATCTGTTCCACCCGACATAAACAGTTTTGACGGAGCATATAGAATATACTGAAAGGGCAGAATTTGAGCAAAACCTTTTATCCACGACGGAAAAAATTCCAGCGGCACAAAAAGTCCTCCTACTGTAAACAAAAACTTTGAGTAGATGAATACAAAGGCGCTGTTATCTTCAAACCAAAATGAGGAAAGCCCTATCAGAAAGAAAAAAAGGAAGTTCAGACTCAAACCCAAAAAGGCGCTCACAACTCCCCTTATTGTTCCAAACAAAGTAAGAGGACATGTCCTGAGTATCATAAGAAGCAGCAAAGATCCGACAACCATATTTATAAACATTCTTACAAGCGCTGATGACATAAACTTGCTGTAGCAAAACAAAATATACGAGTACGGCTTGTTTAAAGTATAAACGATATCGCCAGATTTTATGGCATCAGACATCTCTCTGTGCAGAGCAGGCCTTGAAAGCATTATAGATTCTGTAAACATGAAATACCAAAGCATTTTGTAAAAGTCAAATCCTTCGATGCTTGTCCTTTCTGAATAGACCGCACTCCATAGCTGTGAAAAAACATAGATGAAAAGTCCGAAGAAAAGAAACTGACTTATAAAGTTTTTGGAGTACTTTATATCGTTTAAAAATGTGATACTGAAAATTTTAAAGTACTTCTTGAGTTTGGCCATCTGAATCATCTCCGGTATAGATCTTTCTTATTACATCTTCCATAGGCGTATCTGAAATATTCATATCCTGAATGCCAGTTCGAGACAGAATATTTTGTATAACATACTGTATCTGAACTTTAGATGTGTCAACCGACAACTTTAACCCTGTACCTTTTGATTTTAGAACGCTTATTCCGTCGTGCTGGGGTATATACTCGCTGTCAAGCTTGAGCGAAAGAACCTTTTTTTTCAAAAATTCATGCTTAAGTCTGTAAGTTGTGCTTTCAAGAATCACTTTCCCTTTGTCTATTATAAGTATCCTCTTACATAACTTTTCAATGTCCCCCACATCATGGCTTGTAAGAAAAACTGTCATACCGGTTTTACGGTTCATATCGTGTATAAGCTCACGTATCTGGTTTTTTACAACTACATCCAGCCCTATTGTAGGTTCGTCAAGGAAAAGAATCTTTGGTTCATGAAGAATGCTGACCGCTATTTCACATCTTATCCGCTGACCAAGGGACAGCTTCCTCACAGGAATATTCATTATTTCTTCAAGTTGAAAATCTGCAATTATTCTCTTTAGACGGTACTTATACTCTACTCTGTCTATCTCGTATATATCAGCCATCAGGTCAAACGTATCATGAGCAGGTAGATGAAACCAAAGCTGAGACTTCTGTCCAAAAACAGTTCCTATTTTATATGAAAGCTTCACTCTGTCTTTATATGGACATAAACCCAGAACACTTATATCTCCGCTTGTTGGTACAAGAATTCCGGTAAGCATTTTAATAGTAGTTGATTTTCCTGCGCCGTTGGGTCCTATAAATGCAACTGCCTCTCCTTCATCAACGTTAAGCGAAACATTGCTTACTGCGTTGACTTCACTCATAACAGGAGAAAATATACTTTTAAGACTTTCCTTGAACCCAGGCTTTTTGATTTTTACCATAAAACTTTTTGAAAGATTTTTTGTGCTTAATATACTCATAAATCACCTCATATAAATAAAAACCGGTGCTTATTATAAGCACCGGCAATTTGGAATATGTCAGAAGACACAGCGACTGCCGGCGCTGTTGATAATGACCATTACACATATATTAAAATTAAGTCCTTCTGCAAAACCCGGTCTGATTAAAGATAAAACCATAATGATCCTTCCCTTTTAAGATTTTCATTAATTTTAACAAATTATAATGCAAAAGTCAACTTAATTTATAGATTTTTGTTTTTTTTGATTAAGCATTATGTGATAGAATTTTTATACTCTCCTATCAGGAAAAGAGAAGTGGCTTGTGAATACTCTAATCAAAACTGAAAATCTTATTCTTTCAACCATGGATTTAAAAACAGTAAGGCTTTTTATGGAAAATAACTTTGATACTACGAGCTTTCTTGGTTGGCAATGCAGCCCTTACTGGCCGACTATAGATATAATGACAGAACTTTTTTCCATGGAAAAATTGCTTTGCACCAATCCTTCCTATGATATCTACGGCATATGGATGGTTATTCTCCGGCATAATAGATTAATAATCGGAGATGTGGGCTTCAGGGAACCTCCTGATAAAAACGGAATACTCACAATAGATTACGGAATAGTACCTGATCAGAGAAACAAAGGCTATGGTTTTGAAGCAGTCTCAGCTATATTCTCATTCATGCTCGGCAATCCTGCAGTTTCCGCTGTAAAAGCCAAATGTCACTGTGAAAACATCTTTTCTCTGAAGATACTTTATAAAATAGGTATGACTGTTGAAAGCCAAACAGGAAAAATTATAAGTTTATCTTATGTTAAAAATTTTATTCCGCGTGCATGCTGACGGAGGATACCATGCAAAACGATCCCGGTTTTTTCAAGCAAGTCTACTCTATTGTCTCTAAAATACCTCAAGGCAAAGTTGCCACATACGGACAGATAGCTCTTATCTTGGGAAAACCTAGAGGAGCAAGGGCCGTCGGCTGGGCTATGAGATGTGCACCTGAGCAGCTTGGACTTGCGTGCCATAGGGTTGTAAACAGCAAAGGAACTCTTTCTCCATTTTATGTCTTTGGAGACTCTCAGATTCAAAAACAGCTCCTTTCAGGCGAAGGCATTACCTTTACACAAGATGGTAGAATCGATATGAAAAAGCATCTTTGGAATTTCGAGTCGACTAACTTATAAAACATACACTCTGAATACAACAAAGAAAGCCGGATATCCGGCTTTCTTATTATTTTATCAGCTTTCTTATTTTTTCTTCATCTGCAATGTACGGAAGAGTTATGTGATCAGATGAACTGCACTGGTTGTACTCCATACATGTTGATATTGAGTTCTTATTCCTTGCCCACGCTCTGCGGGCTACTCCGCCCATTACGTCCCACGGGATTGCCATTTTTATTTTTTCATCTGTTTTCTCACTTCCATCAAGTAAAAGTCCAAAACCTCCGTTAATAGACTTGCCTATTCCTACTCCTCCTCCATTATGAAGAGCAATAAGACTCATTCCCCTAGCAGCATTTCCGGCATAACATTGAGTTGCCATATCCGCCATTACATTGGAACCGTCTTTTATATTTGATGTTTCCCTGAACGGAGAATCTGTTCCGCCTGTATCATGATGGTCACGTCCGATCATCACCGGACCTATTTCACCATCTCTTACCATCTGGTTAAATTTAAGAGCTATCCTTGTTCTGCCCGCTGCATCCTGATAAAGTATTCTGGCCTGACTTCCGACTACAAGCTTATTTTTCTGAGCATCTCTTATCCATATGTAGTTATCCCTGTCCTGACCTCTTCTGTTTGGATCTATACAGTCCATAGCTGCTTTATCGGTTTTTTCAAGATCATGAGGATCATTGCTGAGACAAACCCATCTGAACGGTCCGTAACCGTAATCAAACAACTCTGGTCCCAGTATATCTTCAACATAAGAAGGAAAGATAAAACCATCTTTTTCATCTATACCGTTTTTGGATATCTCCTTTACTCCGGCATCAAAAACCGCTTTCATAAAGCTGTTCCCATAATCAAAAAAATAAGTTCCGTTTTTTGTCAATGCTTTTATAGCTTCAAAATGACGTTTTAGACTTTGATTTACAAGCTCTGTAAACTTATTTTTGTTTTCTCGGAGTAAAAATGTACGCTGCTCGAAATCTATTCCTGCAGGGCAGTACCCTCCGTCATACACCGCATGACAGGAAGTCTGATCAGAAAGAAGGTCTATATGTATATTATTTTTGACGGCATATTCCAGAAGATCTACAATATTTCCATAATACGCTATCGCCTTTGCCTGACCAGCAGATAAATACTTGTGTGCAAGTTCAAAGGCTTCTTTACATCCGCTAACGCATTCATCGATCCACCCCTGTTCCTTCCTTGTATTTACTCTTGATATGTCAACCTCGGCAATTATAGCAACTGCATTTGCTATTACCCCTGCTTTTCCCTGGGCACCGCTCATTCCTCCCAAGCCTGAAGAAACAAAAAGCTTTCCCTTAAGATCTTTATCGTGTGCTATACCCAGCTTAAGCCTTCCTGCATTGAGAATGGTATTGAATGTGCCGTGAACAATACCCTGCGGTCCTATGTACATCCATCCGCCGGCCGTCATCTGTCCGTAATTTGCAACACCCAATGCAGCAGAAACATTAAAATCATTTTTATTATCAAACATTCCCACCATAAGTCCGTTTGTTATTATAACCCTTGGTGCATACTCATGAGAACGGAATAAACCAAGCGGATGCCCCGATTCTACCACAAGGGTTGTATCCTTAGTGAGTTCCTGGAGATACTTTTTTATTAGTCTGTACTGCATCCAGTTCTGACATACTTGACCAGTCTCGCCGTAGGTTACCAGTTCATACGGATACAGGGCAACATCGAAATCAAGGTTATTATCAATCATAAACTGAAAAGCTTTTCCTTCAAGACATTTTCCCTCATATTCATTAATCGGAAGAGCTTTTATATTACCTGCTGGTCTGTATCTGTAGCCGTATATCCTGCCGGTTGTTTCAAGTTCCTGCAGAAACTCCTGCATCATCTGATCATGAAACTGCAGAGGGATATATCTCAAAGCATTTTTCACTGCAAGTACTTTCTGTTCAGTAGTCAGATTGGACTGCCTTTTCGGTGCCCTCCTTATTCCAGGCACAAAATAACTCATTGGAGGAAGCTTATCCTCCAATTTTATCTTCATGCTTTTTTCAATGCTGCTGTTAATGTAGTCCTGCATTCTCCACCCCCGTTTTAATAAATCTCCCCTAATATTTTTTTACTTTCAGCAACAATAGCACCACTTTTCAATATGCGGTATGCGCTGCTTATATCGGTATACATTACTCTGTCCTTGTCTACTGCTTTTATCTGCTCACGACAGATATTGTAAACCTCTCTGGTGACAGGTGAGAGTTTCCCGGCAGCTTCCTGGATATCGATAGCCTGAAGCGATGCCATAAGTTCTATTGCAAGAACATTGGTAACATTAAATAAAATTTCCCTTGCTTTTCTTGCAGCTATGGTTCCCATACTGACATGATCCTCCTGATTGGCCGAAGAAGGAATCGAGTCGACGCTGGCAGGATGTGCAAGCACCTTATTTTCGGATACGAGTGCCGCTGCCGCATACTGAGTTATCATAAAACCTGAGTTAAGTCCACCGTTTTTTGTAAGAAAAGCCGGAAGCTGACTTAACTGGGGGTTAACCAAACGTTCTATCCTTCTTTCGGATACATTTGCAAACTCAGAAAGGGCTATAGCTAAAAAGTCCATTGCCAGAGCTATAGGCTGACCGTGGAAGTTACCTCCGGAAATAACCTGGTCTTCCTCAGCAAATATAAGCGGATTATCGGTAACTGCATTTATCTCCCTTTCGACAATGGTTCTGACATACTCTACAGCATCCTTGCTTGCTCCGTGTATCTGAGGAATGCATCTTAAAGTATAAGGATCCTGCACTCTTTCCTCACCCTGATTCGTGGTAAGTTTACTGCCTTGGAGAAGTTTTCTGAGATTGGCAGCGCACTTTATCTGACCTTGCTGATTTCTTATATCGTGTACCTTAGGATCAAAGGCTTGTACTATTCCCTTAAGAGCTTGTATGGTTATTGAAGATACAATATCCGCACTTTTAGAAAGATTTTCGGCATCATACACCGCCAATGCAGCTATAGCAGTCATTACCTGGGTACCGTTTATAAGTGCAAGCCCTTCCTTGGATGTCAGCTCCACAGGCTCTATACCTGCAAGCTTCATAGCCTTTTCGGAGTCCATCCTTTGATTTTTGTAAAAAGCCTCTCCCATACCCATCATAGTAAGAACCATATGCGACAGGGGAGCAAGGTCACCGGATGCACCCAGTGAACCTTTTTCAGGAATAACAGGAACCACATTTTTATTTATCATATCTATGAGCGTCTGAACTGTTGAGGCTCTTATTCCTGAATAACCAACAGAAAGAGCATTGACTCTTAAAAGCATTAGCGCTCTTACTACTTCTTGGTCAAGAGGATCGCCTACACCGCAAGAATGACTCATTATAAGATTTTTCTGAAGCTGAATGCTCTGTTCTTTTGAAATATAAACATCACAAAACTTTCCAAAACGCGTGGTGAGGCCGTAAACGATTCTTTCTTCCTGTACATATCTATCAACCACACTTCTGGCTTTTGAAATCTTCTCCAATGCCTCCTGCGATATTCCAACCTCGTACATAAACCTTGCTACATTAACTACGTCTTCTATTTTAAGTCTGCCACCGTTAACTATTATTTTTTCCACTTAGAACAACTCCTTTTCAGAATAATCCGGTAATCTTACCATCTTTATCGATATCCATAACATTTGCAGCAGGAATTTTAGGAAGTCCGGGCATGGTCATTATATCTCCCGTAAGACAAACCACAAATCCGGCTCCTGCAGATACCCTCACGTCTTTTACAGTTATTTTGAATCCCTTGGGTTCCCCTAAAAGATCAGGATTGTCTGAAAGAGAGTACTGTGTCTTTGCCATACATACCGGAAGTTTATCATATCCGTATTTTTCAAGCTTTTTGATTTCTTTCCTTGCCTGTGGCGAAAAAACCACACTGTCAGCTCCGTATATGCTTTGTGCAATGGTTTCAACCTTCTGCTGCAGACTACTGCTCAGATCATATAAAGGCTTGTACTCACCAGTTCCGGACTGAACCATTTCAACGAGTTTTTCAGCCATCTCAATTCCGCCTTCCCCACCTTTTTCCCAACATTCGTTTAAAACCACTTCTATATTCTGTGATCTGCACATCTCTTCCAACGCTTGTATTTCAGCATCTGTATCAGCCGAAAATCTATTTATGGCAACCAAAACAGGGAGATTGAACTTTCTTATATTTTCGACCTGCTTTCTGAGATTGGCAAAACCCTTTTGCACAGCCTGAACATTCTCCGTCTCAAGTTCTGTCTTTGGTACTCCCCCGTGCATTTTCAGTGCTCTTATGGTTGCGACAAGCACAACAGCCGAAGGATTAAGCCCTCCATAGCGGCACTTTATATCAAGAAATTTTTCTCCTCCCAGATCAGCACCGAATCCGGCCTCGGTTATAAGATACTCACCAAGCTTAAGACCCATTTTTGTGGCCAGTATGCTGTTGCAACCGTGAGCAATATTAGCAAAAGGCCCTCCATGAACTATAGCGGGAGTATTTTCCAGAGTCTGGACAAGATTAGGCTTTATGGCTTCTTTTAACAGAAGAGCTAATGCTCCCTGTGCATTGAGATCTCTTGCCGTTACAGGTTTACCATCCGCATCGTATGCTACAACAATATTACCGAGTCTTTGTTTAAGATCTTCCATATCTGTGGCAAGACAAAGAATTGCCATTATTTCCGAAGCTGCGGTGATCATAAAATAATCCTGTCTTAAAAAACCATTGCTCTTGGGTCCTATTCCTACTATTATCTCTCTGAGAACTCTATCGTTCATATCAAGGCATCTTTTCCAGATAACCTCTCTAAGATCTATATTAAGTGAGTTTCCATGGAATATATGATTATCTATCAGTGCGGAAAGAAGGTTATTAGCTGCCGTCACAGCATGTATATCCC
>CALMRR010000394.1 GCA_937871925.1 uncultured Petrotoga sp. | reverse complement strand
AGATTTAACATTGATGATAAAATAATAAAAGATCTGAAAGTCGTCAGACAGGCAGACGGGCTCGATGATTATGTGCTGATTCAGGAGGAAACGGCTTCGTGGATGCTTGCCAGTGCAAGAACAGTCCTGCCTTTAGTAGTAGGGAATCATAATATTAAAATAGAGGTTTTTGATAAAACGGGATTTAAAAATGTAATAGAACAGGTATATACAATAAGACCGGAAGGTGTCCTCACTACTCCGGAGCTTATGTATTATGCACCTGTTTTTGTAGAACCGGGTGAAAGGTTTGTCATTACCTTGTCTGCTTCTGACAGCATAAACCGAATAAAGCAGATAGAGCTGAGTGACAATTTCAGTGGTAATCCTTATGTTCTGAGAATTCCTTCGGAGGCATTTTATGAAAAGACTATAACCAGAATTGCCCCCACAAGGGAAGGAGAGTATTTTTTCACTGCCAAAGCGCTTAATGTAGCTGAGGTTCAGAAGGAAATATCTTTTAAGATAATAGTTCAGAAGAATCAGGTACCTAGAGTAAGTCTTTCGGTAAGCAATGCTTCTCCGACAGTGAATGAAAAGATAAATATAAGCGTTGATGCTTGGGACGATATTGGATTGAGTCTGGTTGAGGTATTCGATAACGGCGATAGTATAGCTAAGTACGGAACCGGCAGCTTTAAAATGGTTGAAGATATCGGATGGGTTTTAAAAGCCACACATGTCTGGTCTGCAAATAAAGGAAGACATACTTTTACTGCAAAGGTTACCGATAAGAGCGGTCTTACTTCAGAGTTCATACTTAAGCAGAAGATCCAGGTAGAGGATACCACACCTCCTATAGTAGACAATCTTTTTATAGATGTAAGGGTAGACAGAGATCCTAATAATCTAAGGACTCTCAAGACACACCCTACCTTCAATATAAAAAAGAATGACAGGATATATCTGAGTTTCAGGGTTACAGACCCTGAAAGCGAGGTTAAATCGGTTACGTACACTCTAAAACCTGATGGCTTACTTCCTACAAAAGAGTATACAACGGTTTCGGATGATGGTTATATTTTTAATACTGCGTTGGAGGACTATTATGATCTTCCCGATATGGTTTCTCCGAACAATAAGATTTATATAACAGTGACAACTGAAAATATCGGAGGATACAAAAAAACCTATGAAAACTTTGCAACTATATTTGTATCTCCTGATAAAGATGTTTACAAACCAAAAATCAGTCTTAGAATAGACCCTGCAAAAGGATACATATTCAACAGCATAAATATTCTGCCTTCTTACTCAGACGAAGGATATATAAAAAATATATCTCTTGCCATATATAAGCTTAACCAGAGCAATGAGCCCATAAAGATATCCGACGGACAGCAGACGGAACTGAATATGCCTGCAAATCCAGACGGTTCGCTTGATCTAACCAAATCACTTAATACAAAGGAAATTCCGGAGAATAAAGTAAAGCTCACATGGCTTGCATCTGATTACGGAAGGTTTATTGCTGTAGCCAGAGCAGAAAATGATCTTGGAATTCAAAACTCCCAAAGTATAGTTTTCGATGTTCAGGGTGTTTCCCTTCTAATAAGAAATCCAACAGAAGCGAAGGTAATAGATCTTGGCAGAAATGATCTTGAGTACCTTTTCCATACAACCAAAGGAGCTACCGCTACAGTTATGCTCATATACGATAAAAACGGTGACAATACCTATGATGAGCCTCCTACGGAAATTATAAAGCTTGATACATCTAAAGCTAAGGAAACACAGATTCCGGAAGTTGCGTCAACTGTATATGAGTATTCCGGGTCTATGTCTACAGCCGATCTGAAAAGATTCCCCAATACAGGGAAGTATAGGGTGAAAGTTATTTCAAAAATAGGAAAGTTTGAGGTTGAGAGATACTCAAACATAAATGTCAGAGATACCTATGCTCCTGTGTTAAAGAAAAATGACGGCTTGCTTCTTGTATCCAAAAATATCCGTTCAGTCTATCCGAAGCTTTCGGAGGGAATGGAAAACGGGACACTTTTTGAAAAGACTGAAAGTACAGGTCTGAAGAGGTACTACTACATACCTATAGACTTTAAAACCGGAAAAAATAATACCGATGTCGATATAACCATAAAGGCTCTTGATTATGGAAACATAACCAAAGCAGAGTACTATATTGACAGTGTTTTACAGCCTCTTCCTGAGCTTACATCTGTAGAACTGGTTGATTCTCAGGCTGATGTGGGGGCAAAGCAAAGGATGTTTACATATAAAGCTACTATACCTAAAGATAAGTTAGATTATCAGGTAAAAGAGCTTAAAATAAAGCTTTATGATGTTGAGCATCCTGATGGAATAGAGGAAATATTTTATGTCAAGGGTGTAGAGATAGAAAAACCGGTTCTTAACGAGTTTAAGGTTAATTTCTCAGAAGGCCCTTCAGATCTTAAGGAACTGACCATAAACAAATCCGATACCGGAACGTTTGCCATTTCAGCTGGCGGTGAGTACAAGGTAAGTATTACCAATATAGATTTTTCTGATAATCTCTATATAGGAGCCTTAGTACTCAAGATTTTTGATAATGACAGAAACACAGAAAGAACTCTTAAGACATGGACAGCGTCGATAGACAGTCCTCAGATAAAAACGCCTATCTCTTTTGAGCCTGACGGGCTTAGTTCGGGGGCGCTGAAGATTAAGATGCCTGATCTTATAGGTAATTACACCCTGAAGGTTGAGCTTTTGGATAAAACGTATCTTCAGGTAAAAGGAACCAAGTTTGAAAACGATTCTCAGAATCTGAACAGAGATATTGCCGAATTTAAGGTTAATGTGATTGATACAAGACCTTTGGCGGTAAGTCTGAAGCTTGAGAATAAAACATATAAAAACGATATGAGAATAATATCTTCTCCCTTCAATCTTTATATAAATGCACAGGGCAGGAGGGATATGATAGAAACTTCAAGTATAAAAGTAAATATGGTGATGCCTGACGGAACAACCAAAATACTGGATAAGACAGAACTGACCCCCATAGGTGAAGAACTGCTCTACTCTGTAGGTGCAAGCACTTTGCGTCCGGGCGTTGATAAGGACGGAATATGTACTCTTTATATTAACTATGCGACAAAAAATAGACCGTCTGAGATAAAAAGATCACCGGAGTACAAGGTAGTTCTTGATCTCAACCAAAATCCGTACATCGGTGATATTGTCATGGAGAATACTTCAGGCAGACTGGTTCTAAAATCAACCATTGCCAATACACTTTCATACGATATAGATGACGTGATGCTTTTCTATAAGCCTATAGGATCAGCATACTATAAAAGCATACCCGGAAGCATAAGTGCAAATGAAGTGTTTTTTGAGATAGGAGTACTGTCAATCGGAAGATATGACTACTATGTAAGAGTTACCGATAAATCCGGAAGAACAAGGTTTTCTCCAGACAAACAGTTTTCGGTTGACTCCAAAACTCCTACGATAGATAATTTTCAGGCATTTGGAAATAATACAGGGAAGTATTCATTCAGATCAACCGATACTGAAAAAATCATTACGGCCAGAGACAGCTATGGAATATCAAAAGTTCTGGTGGAGGCTTATTACAAAGATGACTCCATACCTAAAGAGTACAGTTATATAAAGGTATTTACCGCCAGCATTCCTTCAGAAGCAGTCTTTGACAAAGACGGTAAATCTGTAAAAATTTTAACCAAAGCATTCCAGGATAATCTTAAGCTGCAGTCGGGCAAACCGGTGGAAGCTTATAATATGACGGTAACGGTTTTTAATACTCAAAGTCTGTCAAAATCGTTCAGTCTTGTAATAAACGATGATGACTTAAAACCATCTGCTGGTGTCCTCTCGTTGCCTTCGTCAGGTACTATAATAAGCGAAAGCAATTACGGCCAGAATGAGATTCGGGCTCTTATAACCGAAGATACCGGTATTTCATACGTTACTCTGGAGATATCACATCCGAACTTCTTGAACGTTGATAATTCTTTTAAAACTCAGTACATGCAGGCACAGGAGAGTTATTCCGCTAATCAGTATCCTTATTCATACAAAATAACCAATCTGCATAAGACAGATCTTTATGAACCAGTTACGGAAGGCGAGTTTGATGTTACTATACATGCTTGGGATCTTGCTGGCAATACCGAAAGTTTCAATCTGGGTAAGATCGTTGTAGACCTTAAGCCTCCTGTTATACAGAGTTTCACTCTTAATAACCCGCAGATCACTTTTGCACAGTACAACTCCTCCGATGAGATTCTTACGGCGGAACTGAGAGATTTTACAATATCAAATTCACAGGCATATATAATAATTGATACGGTGCAGTACGATATATCTTCACTGATGAATTGTGTAGGAGATACTGCCTATGTATCTTTTACCGCTGTGAATCTGAAAAATATTCTGGGAAATATCTCCTCCAGACGTGTGGTTACTTTTAAAATCAAAGTAATAGACGGTGCGGGGCACGAAACAGTTTACCGTGATAACCTTACTTTGGTTATTGCGCCTTAGGTGAGAGGTGAGGTATGAATAAAAAAAATATACTGATTATTATTATCTGTTCGGTTTTTATATTTTTATTTTACGGCTGTATGCTCTTTAATGATGTTCAGAGTCCTGTCTTTTTAAGCGATCCTGTTTTGAGGGTTATTCCTGACAGGGCCGGAGCTTTTATGGAGTTTGATTTAAAAGTCCAGGACAATGTGGCTATAAGCAAGATAGAGCTTTTTGCCGATAACTCTTCGGTTCCTTTCACGGTGCCCTTGGGAGCAGATAAGCCTTATGGGCAGAAGGAGTACAGGGGCTCAATAAAAGTTCCTGCGCCTGTATCGGACGCCGGAAGATTTTATGAGGTTACAGTAAAAGTTTACGATACTGCCGGGAATCCTCCGGTAAGCAGAAAGCTTGATAAAAGGCTTATGACGCCTGACAGAAATGAACCCTTGATAGAGTATCCGAAAGTAAACGCGCTTTCCTCCACGGCAAAATCAGGTGATGTCTATGAGCTGAGTGCTGTAATTAATGATATCGGCTCCGGAATAAAGTCTATATCGGTTACAGTTGACGATGTAAATACATTTAATCCCAAGATACTTGAAGAAGGCTCGGTAACAGAAGGACTTGACAACTACTTTCGTATAATAAAGCGAAACTCTTACTCCATACAGGGGGAATTGAAGGTACTTTTCAACCTTGGGGTAGGTGTTCATACCATAAAGATTAAGGCTGTTGATAATGCCGGTAATCCGAGCAAAGAAATAACCGTTCCATATAAAAGAGTTCCAGATATTTCAGAATCAACACCTATTATTGACTATATAGTAGATCCGTACATTGAACCAAATGCGGATTATAGTATCACGATCGTTGCCACGGATACTAAGGCGTATATAACGGAGATAAAACTTAACGATACAACTATTCCTATTATTCCTGCCCAGCCATATGTAAGAAAACAGATAAAGCAGGATAAGCAAAGCAAGGTACAGACTCTTTCTTACACAGCCAAAGCTAAGAATCTTCTTGATACTGAAAGCAGTGTTTCCTTTAAAGTAAATATCTCAAATAATAATCCGCCCTTGGTGGATGTTCTTGCGGATAATGCAACCCCGAACTTTGGGGATATTGTAAATATAACTGTCAGGGCCACCGATGATCTTGGTCTAAGTCTTGTAAGAGTTAATCTTGGTTCTGAAAAGATTGCGGAGTATACAGCAAAGGATTTTATAAAGGATAAAGCAAACGGAAGTGTGCTCAATAAGACCATACAGTGGACAGCCAAGAACGGAACATTCAACATTGAAGCTATAGCTTTTGACATAAAAAACGCTTCCACTTCTTTTAAGAGAAATGCGTTTATAAAGGTTAACGATACCACACCTCCTGTTCTCAACGATCTTTACTTCAAGGTGAATGTCGGCGGAAGAGGAGGAGATATCAGAGATATTCTTTATAATGTCGAAGAAAGCACTTCTATAAAAAAGTTCAGTCTGGCAAAGGGAGATATAGTAAGGTTCTATGCACAGGCATGGGATAAAGAACAGCAGACTGATAAGTACTCGGGAGTATCAAGGGTTGTTTTCAGAGTTTTGGGCGGTTCTTCCGATATTTCCTATGATAGTATATACTCTTCAAACGATGACTGGTTTTACTCCAACGGTCAATGGACTGTTCCGGAGTCCGGAACTTACAGTATTTCTCTTACGTTGACCAATCAGCAGGGCATGGTAAGTACGTACGATAATTATGCACGTATAGATGCAGCGGGAAGTTACGAAGATGTATACAGGCCAAAAATAAAAAATCTTTATGTAAACAGCACCAGCCCGAGCGCCGGTGTGAACGATATACGTATATCGGATACTGTTACTTCCGGAGCCATATTTGCCGATGATGGTAAGCTTAAGATAGTGCAGATAAAATTTTATAAATGGCAGGACTCCAATAATAACGGAATTGTTGATAACGGCGAGATCTCAGATATAAGGGAAAATCCATATCAGCTCAAGTATGTACAGTCTAATGAAAGTACCAATTATGGAAAGCAGGATAATCTATATCTTTCATGGATTGCTTCCACGCCCGGGAAGTTTGTTGCTTCTGCCGTTGCGACTAATACTCTCAATTTGACCAATTCAGCGACTGTCACGTTTGAAGTTCCCAATCAGTATCTTGACATAATCAAGCCTGAAATAACAACGCCTCCGCAATCCAGACAGATGGGAATACTTAATGATTTCTGGTCTGTTGAAGTCAACACCAATCTTGAATCAGATCTTAATGTCTATCTTTTCTCAGATGATAATGGAAATGGCATAATTGAAGAAACTTCGGAAACTTCGATGACAGTGAGAAAACTAAAGGATCTGGTGGACTCTAAGGTTATTACCAAAATTATCAACGGCAACAAGACGTCTCTTAATGAGTACAGGTTCAATGTGAACCTCAGCGATAAAGATTTTCTTAATAATACCAAGTATCTTTTAGAAAAGACAGGGAGATACCGCTTTGTCTTTGAGGCAAGATTTCAGGATAAGCTTTCGCGAAAGAGCGTAGACGTCATGATAACCGATCCGAAGCCTCCTGAACTCACCAGTATTACATGTGAACCCACAGGAACAAGTACCGTTGCCGGAAAAAGTACCTATAAGGTTTCTGACAGATTCTATGTGCCTATAGTATACTCGGCATCTGATCCTTTTTCAAAAAACAAAACAGATTTTGATCTTACTTTTAAAGCCGTTGCGTACGGCAATATAGATAAAGCGCAGATCATACTTCAGTCAGGTGAAGTGATTGAGGCACGGAGAGTTTCTGTGGCGGATATTCCTGACGGAACAGGAAGAAGAGAGTACACCTTTAATAAGGAGATAGAAGGAAGCAAGTTTCAGCAGCCTGTAGAAAGCAAGTTCACCATAAAACTTATTAAAAGTGATGCCGGAATAGGCGGTTCCTCTCAGAACGTTTCGACATACGACTACTATATTGTGCCGGTTGAGTTTAACAGACCTGTTATAAACAATTATGAGTTTGCTCTTTCTTCTGAAATAAATGTCAAAAAATCTGAGGTTCCCAATAAAACATATATAATATATGCTGGGCAGGGACTTAATTTTAATGTATATAACCTTGATGTGGAGGATGATTTTGCCGTAGGAGGAGTATCAATATACTTTAAGGATAAGAGCGGCAGCATCCTTTCACCCGTTCCAATAAACAAAAATACCCTTTCAGCATTCGGAAACAGGAAAAGAATAGTTCGTGAAGACATAGTGAATGCCTTTGGTGCCGATGCCTTGTCCTCCAACTATACAGCTCCCAGCAAAGCCGATGAATACCAACTTATAATAAGAATAAAAGACAGATCGTATACTTATCTTGAGGATGCCAATATACTGGATAAGTTCCTGTTGTCGGGAGATGTAAACTATACTGAGGAAATTATAAACGTCAAGGTGGTTGACAGGACTCCCCCAGCAGTAAGCATTAGTATTCAGGGTAACACAAGGAACATAATAGAAACCCAGAACTTCTACACGGTAGTCAACATAGACGATAAGTTTGATATCGTCAAACCCGAGACTATAAACCTTTTTCTTATAATGCCAAACGGGCAGAAGGTCGGACCTCTTTCTCCTGTTACCGCCGATAAGCCTTATGATGGAACAGGTCCATATACCTTGGGTCGAAAAATACCGGAAGAGTATATAGGTATGGAAGGTCCTGCAAAGCTATACGTTACCTTTGATACCATAATAGCCACAAACGTTTCTTATGAAAAAAATCCACAGGATGTGATAATAGATATAGATAAAGGCACAGAGTTCATATTTG
>CALMRR010000393.1 GCA_937871925.1 uncultured Petrotoga sp. | reverse complement strand
AAGGTATCGGAATAATAGAAAGATTGGTAGGCCACACTTCCGGATTTTGTGTTCCGACATTTGTAGTCGATGCTCCGGGTGGTGGAGGAAAGATCCGCCTAATGCCTCAGTATGGCGTATCAGAAACAGACGGAACAGTTATCCTTAGAAACTATGAAGGAGTAATAACTTCTTACCATGAACCCGATGATACTTCCACCGACGTGGATGACTCAATATACAGAGAAAAGTACCAATACACAGGCGTGGCTTCGCTTTTCGGAAGCGGAAAGATAAGCATGGAGCCTGCCGATCTGGACAGAAGCAAGAGAGTGAGGGAGTGGAAAGAGCATCACAAGAATGAACAGCATTAAAAGCATATCTATCGTAGGTCTCGAAAAAAATACCGGAAAAACGCAGGCTCTTAACTTTTTCATAGATTACCTCCGGCGGAAAAATATCTGTCTGGGGGTTACCTCGATTGGTATTGACGGAGAAAGCACCGATCAGGTTACTTTAACTCAAAAGCCAAGAATACGTGTTTATAAGGATATGATCTTTTCAACCTGCGAGAAGTTTTATAGGGAGAAGAATTTTGTTTCGGAGATTCTTAATGTAGGTGAAGATATGTCCGCTTTGGGCAGAACGGTAACCGCAAGGGCGAAGGAAGACGGAATGATTATTCTGAGCGGTCCATCTATAATGTCATGGATGAAAAAAAATATTGACAGCATGCTGCAGCTAGGATGTGAAAAGGTTCTTGTTGATGGTGCCATATCAAGACTGAGTTCTTCCTCTCCCGATGTGACAGACGCAATGATACTTTCAACCGGAGCGGCGTTGACTTTGGATATGAATGAGCTTGTCAGACAGACCAAGTATAAAGTGGATCTTGCCTCATTAAAACCTGTTGATAAACTTACTTCAATGGCTCTGGCCACTCTCGGCCAGGGTGTTTGGACTATAGAAAGGGAAAGCATGTATGCCAAAAAACTTACGGATTCGCCGTCCTTAGGTTTTTGTGCTTCCGACATTAAAAGATCTACGGGTATAGTTTATATAAACGGTGTTGTCTCTTCAAAAGTCCTTAAAAATTTATGTTCATTGGACTTTTTAAGAGACCTTCAGATTGTGGTTACCGACTTTACAAAAGTCTTTGCCGATCACCTCACCTATGAAATTTTTGTGAAAAAGGCCGGAGAATTAAAAGTTCTTAATCCCGCAAATTTAGTTGCAATAACTGTTAATCCGACTTCCCCAAGCGGTTATTCATTTAATTCGGAGACTCTCAAAAACAGGCTCAGGCATGTAATATCTGTTCCTGTAATAGATGTTTTGAAAGATGGTGATATAGATGCCCCTTTCCCGGGACTTGATTGAAAGCTGCGGTTTTGATTACATCCTTTCTTTATTGGAAGTTCAAAGTCCACTGGGCAGAAAGTACATCAAGAACCTTTCCTTTATGGTACAACAGGATGAAATAGCAGCGGAAATTCATAAGACTAAGGCTTTCATACGTTTTGTATCGCAGGATCATTCCATGCAAGAAGAGTTTTCCAAAATAATAGGCCATATTAAAGATATATCTCAGACATGTCATAAGCTTGAGCTCAAAGAAACATTGGACGATATACAGCTATTTGAAATAAAAATTTTCTCTATGCTCTGCAGCAGGCTCGAAGAGTACATTCCTGAATATATGGACTTTCTGAATTTGAAAAATCTTAAAGATGTTTTCGCATTGCTTGATCCTGCAAATCTCTGCATGCCCTCGTTTTATATATACGATGAGTACTCCGAAGAGTTGACTCAAGTTCGTAAAAGAAAGCAGCAGATTGCCACAGCTTTTCCTGTAGACGAACAGGAGCTTATAAATACCGCAGCGCTTGAAAACTCTCTTGAAAATGCCGTACGCAAAGAACTTTCCCAAAAACTATCCGATTATGCTTCAGCGATGATCCATAATCTTTCTATGCTGGCATATGCTGATTTTTCAACAGCCAAGGCCATTTTTATACTGAATTTCAAACTATGCTGTCCGGAAGTTTCTGAACAAGGAATATACTTTGAGCAGCTATTCAACATAGAACTTGACAGCATACTTTCAAAGAATCAAAAGAAGTTTCAACCTGTCGATATTGCTTTGGATCGTCCGGTAACTGTTATAACAGGAGCTAACATGAGCGGCAAAACGGTGGTTCTTAAAAGTCTGGCGCTTAATCAGCTGATGTTTCAAACCGGGTTTTTCCTCTGTGCGAAAACTGCCCGTATCACGCCTGTCGAATCTGTTTTTCTTATTACAAAAGACTCTCAGTCAATGGATGAAGGACTTTCTTCCTATGCCTTTGAAATACTTAAGGTCAACGAGTGCATAAAACATTCGCAAAATGGTGAAAAGTGTCTTATTCTTATAGATGAACTGGCAAGAACAACCAATCCGCAGGAAGGAAAAGCTATTGTAAGATCTGTTATAAGCATCCTTAGTGAACATAACGTATACGCTGTTATAACAACTCATTATGACGGTGTACTGTCAAAAGATGCAAAACATTACAGGGTATGCGGAATACGGAAGGACAAGATAGGCAGCTCCAAAATAAAACGTGAAAATATTACAGATTACATAGATTATTCGCTCATTTCAGAGGATGGCTGGGCCTGTGTTCCTAAAGAGGCACTTACCATAGCCAGGCTTTTGGATGTTGACAACGAACTTATAACTCGTGCGGAAATGTTTCTTACTGAAGGACAAAAAGGAGGTTGTGCAGATGGAAAGTAAGCTTGGAATTGATTTTACAAAAGTAAGAAAAGCCAGAACACTTGCTGAAAAAATCGCTTTGGATGTTCAAAATTTCGTTAAAGATCATGCGACAACTTCTACGGAAAGAACCATATGCAGGCTTCTGGGAATTGATGGAGTTAATGATGAAGGTATACCCCTTCCTAATGTTTTGGTTGATCATTTAAAGGAAAGCAACGCTCTTGCACAGGGTGCGGCTTATTATATAGGCAATGCCATGATAGAAACCGGTATGAGCCCACAGGAAATAGCTGTTTCAGTTTCAAAGGGAAGTTTAAATATTGCCAGGCTTAAGCTTAACAGCTCAGAAGATATCCGTGAAAAACTTTCTTCAACAGTCGAAAAGACCGTGGAAAGAATAAATAACAACAAACAGGTCAGAAGTAATTACATAAAAGAAATAGGTGAGGGTAAAAAACCTTATCTTTACGTTATAGTAGCTACCGGGAATATCTATGAGGATGTTGTTCAGGCTCAGGCAGCTGCACGACAGGGAGCAGATATAATAGCAGTTATACGGTCCACAGGGCAGAGTCTTCTGGATTACGTCCCATATGGTCCGACAACAGAGGGCTTTGGAGGAACATTTGCCACACAGGAAAACTTCAGAATAATGCGGAAAGCTTTGGATGAGGTTGCACATGAAACGGGTAAGTACGTACGTCTTTGCAACTACTGTTCGGGACTGTGTATGCCTGAAATTGCTGCCATGGGAGCTCTTGAACGGCTTGATGTTATGTTGAATGATGCGCTTTACGGAATTCTTTTCAGGGATATAAATATGAAGAGAACTATTATAGATCAGTTCTTCTCAAGGGTAATAAACGGATTTGCAGGTGTAATCATAAATACCGGGGAAGACAACTATCTGACAACAGCAGATGCATATGAAGAAGCTCACACCGTTTTGACCTCCCAGTTTATAAACGAACAGCTTGCCCTGGTAGCCGGAATAAAACCTGAACAGATGGGGCTGGGACATGCATTTGAAATGGATCCTTCTATTGAAAACGGCTTTTTATACGAGCTTGCACAGGCTCAGATGGCAAGGGAAATATTCCCCGATGCACCGCTTAAGTATATGCCCCCAACCAAGTTCATGACAGGTAATATTTTCAATGGTTACATACAGGATACTCTTTTTAATATCGTATCTATATGGACAAAACAGGGAATACAGCTTTTGGGGATGCTGACAGAAGCCATACATACTCCTTTTATGTCTGACAGGTATCTGGCTATTGAAAATGCACAGTATATATTCAACAACCTCAAAAATATAGGCGATGAGGTTACCTTTAAAGACGGAGGTATAATTCAGAAAAGAGCCATAGCTGTACTTGACAGGTCGGTCGAACTGCTTGAAAGAATAGAAAAAGAAGGTCTCTTTAACTCTCTTGAAAAAGGTGTTTTTGCAAATGTAAAAAGACCTGTAAATGGCGGTAAAGGCGGAGACGGAGTATTTGAAAAAGGCAAGTATTACTTTAATCCATTCATTGAAAAGATGCTTAAGGAGGGATTGTGATGAGCGGTGGACTATACTCCCTTGATCACAAGGATTTTGACAAGAATCTTGATCTTAAGTCCGTAAGACCCTATGGAGACACCATGAACGACGGTAAGGTACAGTTAAGCTTTACCCTTCCTGTACCGTGCGGTGACGAGGCTCTTCAGGCTGCAAAGGATATAATAAGAAACATGGGGCTTGAGAACCCTCAGATTGTATATTTTAAGGAACTGGCACCAGGCTTCACTTTTTTCAACGGATATGGTGAGTGTACCAAAACGATAGACTTCACTTCAATTCATGTTGCAAAAGCAGATGTAAAAAAGATGGGTATGAAAGACATCGATGAATACATAAAACAAACTTTAAACAGAAAAATCGTAGTGGTCGGTGCAAGTACAGGCACTGACGCGCACACTGTCGGAATAGATGCTATAATGAATATGAAAGGCTTTGCAGGACATTACGGACTTGAAAGATATGAGATGTTTGAAGCATATAACCTTGGAAGTCAGGTATTAAACGAAGATTTTATTGCAAAAGCGATAGAGCTTAAAGCAGACGCATTACTTGTATCTCAAACCGTAACTCAGAAAAACGTACACATAAAAAACATGACAGAACTAGTTGAAATGCTTGAAGCAGAAGGTATAAGGAGCAAGGTGGTTCTTATTGCCGGAGGTGCTAGAATAACTCACGAACTGGCCAAAGAGATAGGATTTGATGCAGGCTTTGGACCCAACTCATTTGCAGAGGATGTAGGTGCGTTTATAGCCCAGGAAATGGCAAGACGTCTTGGCAAATGATTTTTATGGTATAATCTACTTATCTGAAATGATTGGAGGGAAGTGTTTTGAATGATCTACTGTCATCAGATATTTTCAAATGGGTAGTTATGCCTGTTGTGATCTTCATTGCAAGAATCCTTGATGTATCTCTCGGAACCACCAGAATAATTATGGTTTCCAAAGGAAAGAAGGCCATTGCGGCTTTTATAGGCTTCTTTGAAGTGACCATATGGCTTTTGGTTGCCAGCAAGGTTATCCAGAGTGTGGACAACATAGTTTATGTAATCGCTTATGCAGGAGGCTTTGCTGCAGGAAGCTATATAGGCATAGTCCTGGAAGATAAACTGGCAATAGGAAAGATAGCCGTACGCATAATAACCGTCAAAGATCCTGTTGAGTTTATAAAATCCCTTCGGTCTATGGGATACGGGGTAACAAGCATACAGGCAAGCGGTTCCACAGGGCAAGCTCATATAATATACAGTATAATGCACCGTTCAAAATATAAAGCTTTTAACGAAGCGACCAACATGTTTGATCCTAAAGCCTTTATTTCAGTTGAAGACGTAAAGTATTCAAAAGACGGTATTTTTCACCCTGACCAGCATAAACTCAGGCTAGAAAACTTCTTTCCAATAAGAAAATCCAAATGAAACAACTTTCCGGAGAGCTTTACTCTCCGTTTTTTTATTTTTAATATTACTTTTAAAAGAAGCTATGATCTTTGTGAAAAAAAGATAGTATAATTATACTTAGACTACATACTCCAAGCAAAAGTTTTTTGATTAGATTTTACTCATGTTTTCAGGAAGTCCGGAGGTACTCATGGCTGATTTTGAACTGGTATGCGTGGATATGTTTCAGACACTTGTGAATTTAGACACCGTTGAAGAAAATATCTGGAAGGGAGTCCTTGGAGAATACTATACACCGCAGTTAAAAGCTGCATGTGCCTATTCCTTCAAAAAGAAAGTATACACCAGATTCCATCTGTTTACTTCAAATGCCGAATCTTTCATGACAGTCAGGGAGATAGTGAAACCTTTTTTTGAAGAAGTACGTGCTGAACAAAATCTAAACTTCGATCCTGACAAAGCCTCTGAAATCTTCATAGTGCAACATGGTTTTTCAAAACCTTATCCTGATACCTTAACTTTTCTGAACCACCTTAAAAACAAGATTCCTGTATGTCTTGTTAGTGATGCCGATACTCTTTCCATAGAGCCGCTTTTGAAAATATTCAGCTTTGACAGCGCTTTCTTTTCAGAAAAATACGGATCGTATAAGAACGATATTTCCAACAGGCTTTTTAAAGAGGTTATAAAGTTTTACGGAATAGCTCCGGAAAAAATAATTCACATAGGAGACTCACCGTCTGACATCCAAGGGGCTAAAAGAGAAAAAATGACTGCCTGCTGGCTTAACAGGAATGCCCGTCAGTGGAACGGAAGTATAAGCCCCGACCATACTGTAAGCGATCTGACCGGGGTTTTGGAAATATTAAACATTAAAAAATCTGTTGCTGTCATGAAAGAAAAATAATCAGAAACAGACACTTAGATTTAAAAAGCCCAAGCTTTCTTTACCGATATAAAACCCGGTACTGTATCTCAAAAGATCGTAAAAGATCCGGGTCGAAACTTCCAAAACAGGATAGATGCTTATATCGTGTTTAAAATCTGTTTTAAACGCCAGAGCCAGAGATAAGTCAGTCTCTTGAATCGTGTACACTTTTATTCCGGCCTGTCCCAAAAAGTAACTGTTTTCTCCATGAATCATCATTCCTGCTCTTATATCCCCTAAAAGATTTTTATATATATCTGTGAACATATATCCCAGACCTGTTACAAAACCTCCTGTTCCTCCTCCTAAATATATCTGCATGCCAAAAGGATTATAGTAATCAAAGTCTTCATATGCAAGATTATTATACTTTATCTCGTCATACTGTTTAATGAGTCTTATCGTTCTGGTGTTGGATGTTTTTTCTCCTGTCTGCTCAACCTTTATATAGCCTCTGGTTATATAATCATCAACAACTCTGAATAACATTGAATTTTTGACACCATAATTCTTTCCAGCCTGTATTATCTGTCTATCTCCATCACTGGCAGCTATAAGCGTATTTAAAGGGAAAAGCTTTCTGGTTTCCTGATTTATCCAGCTACTTGCCTGTCTGATTAAAAGATCGTTTACATCGGATCTGAAAATACTTTCAGTGCTCTGAAAACGGTCTTTCAGATCTGTAAGCGGTTTATTCACAGAAAGTTCCTTTGTCATGTGCCCCATGTAAAGCCCCGTTTTAAGATCTATCACATGGAATGTACAGTTCATATAACCTTTTGCATAAACCGTATCCTGAGTAAAAACATCGTAAAAATCTGAAGCCGGAATATATGAGTCCGTTCTCTCCCAAGGCTTTCTGATTTTTTTTACGTATGTGCCTGTCGCACTTGGAGTAAATGACCCATCCCTCTTCCTGTAATAGTACTTCCCCACTTCAACCTCTTCGCCTGCGGTATAACTACCGTTGACAGGGTTAAGATAGCTTTTTTTCTCAGTAACCGTGTACTCTTCATACCTTAAAGAATTTATAACAAAAGAAACCATATATGAGGCTATTTTCATGTTTGAAGCCGCTTGACCGCTTACTATACCTAGAAAATCAAGCTTGAGCTCATCCATTATCTTGTCTATATTTGCTCTGTCAAGGATCCCATACCTTCCGTCATCTATAAACCCTTGCTGAACCTGTCCATATATCTGGTCGGTGTATCCTGAGTACTCTTGATTTTTAAGGGCATAAAGAGCTATCTTGGGCTTTTCTTCATAAAAAGTGCTCTGTCTAAGTTTTATTGCCCTGATGCTTGAGTTAACAAAGCTCTGCATTTCTGAGCTGCTTTTACTGACCATACTGTTGTCGATACTGCCGCTGTCTATTACCACGGAGCTTTGGTAGTCAATAACAGAATAAGAACCTTTTATAGAGTACTTATACCAAACGGTATCCTCAGAATATCTTGTATAAAAACCGTCAATCTTTATAAATTTCTCACGTTCGGTTCTTGCCCAAGGATAATCTGCAAGATATATATAATTTCCGTTGCTGTCCTGATAAAACTTATCCTCATTCTTGTTGTAGGAAAAAAGCTTTTTCTGACTTACCTGATAGAACGTACCTGCGTATGATATGTAAGAACCAGAAGGATTTTTGACAAACCGTACATTCTTCTCAGTTTTCCTTTCGGTATAGCAGTCGTTTATGCGCACTATAACTCCATAATCGGCAGATCTATTATCCTTCATCAATCTGATAATATATGAATTATCAGTATTTTTAGACGTGCTTTCAAAGGTTTCATAGTACTTATCACGCTCGATCACATCGTATCCGGAGAGCTTTTCTTTAAGTATGGCGTAAACAGATTTATAGTCGATATTAAGCCTGCTGTTTATAAAGATATAGGGCACAACTGTCGATGCCTGAACCATTATTCCTAAAAGGATAAAAAGAAACAGAAAAATTTTTTTCATATATGCCGCCCCCTAGAAAGAAAAAGTAATGCCAGCACGGAACTTTCCTGATATACTATAATCTCCCAAAATACCAAAAAAGAGATACTTTGCATGTGCTCCAATAAACGGATCAGCGTTGTATACCCCCGTTCTTAAAAGAAGATTTATCTGTTCATTTTTAAATACAGACAACCCGAACGAAACTCCGGAAACCTGTACCTTGCTTTGATTAAGTATAAGATCTATTCCGCCACATGAAGTAACTTCATTGTATACATCATAGTTTTTGAACTCTAAAGATGCACCCAGTTCAGTACCGGCAAAAAAGCTTATTCCTAAAATCCACGCATCATAAAAATTCTTGATTTCAGAGACAGTCTCTGAAATCTTAAGCTCTTTGCCTCTTTCCATATAAAGTATTTTTCCTTCCGCTGTCTGAGGATTTACATTCTCTACTTTCATTATCATCTTTCCTGAAGCATCCTGTGAAATAAAAAGATAACCCTTTTTTATGCCTTCATTAGCACCGGCATCTATATATACCATATCTTTTGAAAAGTCAATTATTTTGGCTTTTATCATAAAATCATCCCTAAGCCTTGAGTAGACATGATCTCCGTATCCTGAAGATATGGCTGTCCATACCGCACTCTCGGGCACCTGTTTTATGAAGAACTTTCCCGTCTGGCTGTCATAACTGTACTTGACGGTATAGTCGGAAAATCTTCCGGAAAACGTATCTTCAAAGATCTTTTTCCCGTCCTGGGCACTGATTAGAATATACTGTACGCTAACTCCGCTGTCGGTAAAAACATCCTCATATCTGCTGCTTATATAAAAACCATTTCCTGCAGGATAGTACCCGCCGTTTTTTCCCGCAACAAAATCACCGTTCTTATCCACAATATATCTTCCCGCAAATGCGTCATAGCTGTAAAAGTAGCCCTTAAAGACAGGAATAAAAGCATTATCATAAAAAACATAATCGCCGCTAAGGTCATCACGCATATAACTTCCTCTTTCAACTTTACTGCTGCTGTAGTAATCGAATATCTTCACGGCAACTATATAATCTGAGTCTTTGACACCGCTCATTATACTGTCTGAAGAGGTAAAGAAGCTCTCAACCTTTTTTTCAAAAGCTATCTCCTGAATCTCTTCCTCGTTTGAAATCAGAAATCTTTCCGAAGATATTACACTGGACTTTATATCGTTGAGTATGTTTTGTCTTATTGTCTTAGGCACCTGTGGACTGCATGACCAGAAGAATTTTATGCTTTTTCTTGCATTAAGTACAGTAACTGCTATTAAAAGAAGTATCATAAGCACAACTCTTTTTTTCATGAAACCACCTCCGCAGGTATTATACCAAAAATAGGCTCCCTTACGGAGCCTATCGTTTGTATAGCTTATTATACTTTAAACTTAGATACAAGAGATTTGAGATTTTCAGAAAGACCGTCCATCTTTTCCCCTGACGTACTTATTATCTGAGCGGAAACAGCCTGTTTATTTATGGCCTCAACCATATCTTTTATCTTTTCTGATATATTTACAACCATTCTGGCTGAAGCATCCATTGTTCCGGATACCTCTTCGGCGGCAGCACTCTGCTCCTGAGCATTGGCCGACATTACCTGAACCATATCGTGTATTTTTTCAACCTGTCCTAGTATGTCTTTAAACTGTAGACTTATTTCTCCAGCCAAAGAGCTTACATTACGAACATCAGATACCGTTTTTTTGGTTATTTCATCAGCTTTTCTTGATCTTTCCTGAATCTGGCTTATGATGGAAACTATGTTTACTGTTGCCTGCTTGCTTTGCTCGGCAAGCTTCCTAATTTCATCAGCAACAACCGCAAAACCTCTTCCCGCATCCCCGGCTCTTGCAGCTTCTATAGCTGCATTGAGAGCTAAAAGATTCGTCTGCTCGGTTATTGAGTTTATAGTGTTTATTATCTGCTGTATATTTCCTACATGCTCTGTAAGCTTCATTACGGTACTGGCTGTTTCATCAGTGCTCCTCACGGCAGTTTCAACAACATTAACTATAGCTTCTATGGACTTTTCACCTTTTTCGGCAGCGGCGGCAACATCATTGGTTCTGGCCGAAAGATCAACTGAATTTTTTGATACCGACTGTGCAGCAGCGGCAACTTCTTCTACACTTGAAGTAACTTCCTGTATTGAGGCTGATGTGTTTTCAACATTCTGCTGTATTTTTTCCGCATCACCCGCAAGAAGTTCGGAGTTTTTAATGGTATCCTGCGATACATCGCCAAGCTCCTTGGAAGAGTTCCTTATTTCATCGGATGCGGTTTCGATATTTTTCATAGACTCTCTTAGAGATTCTACAACCTTATTAAGAGTTTTACCTATGTTAGAGAACTCATCCTTTCCCTTTATATCAAACTTTATCCTAAGATTTCCTTCGCCTAGCTGAGTTACAGTCATTATTTTTTTGACCTTAGAGGAAATATCTATTATTATCACGAAACCTATCAGAAACGCTATGACAAAAGCTCCGATTCCTACAATTACAGCTATGAAAATAAGGTTATTTGTTCTTTCTCTGTTCTTCTGTATTTTATACGCAAGGAACTTATCAGAGGATTGACCTATCTCTGCTATATTAGCCCTGGCATCGTAGAAGTACTGTGAAGAGAAAGATTCGGTAAGCTCTGCCTGAATTTCAACTTCAGTCATTTCCAACCACATATCTATGTTGCTGTAAAAGTTTTTAAAGTTTTCTTCAACTGTTTTCTGGCTTACATCGTTAGTATATAAAAGCCAACCATCTTTATTGTTTCTTATTATCTCCTCAGCAACAGCAAGCTTTTTTTTGGCGTTATCAACTCCTTTTTTATACTCGTCGTACTGTGACTGAAAGCTCGGATCTGACATACCTTTGGAAAGAATATTCTGAAATGCAGACAAAGTATTTGAAAGTGATTTGTCAACCTCAAATACTGTCGATATTACCTTGGAGTTCTCATTCTTGAGCGACAGTTCAAGATCTGTAACCACATTTTGGAAGTTAATCGCCATAAGCGATATGATACATACTATTCCTATCAGCGGTATAAAAAGAAGAAGTAAGAGCTTGGTACGTATCTTCATATTCCCAATCATAGATTCCCCTCCTAAACATTGGAATTAGCCTATAGATTTCTTTTTTTGTTCTATACTCAATTATATCATCAACGATTTAGAACACGTACAATTGAAATTGTTTTTTAAATACATCAACAACCCTTTATAATCGTGGATTATAGCTTATGATTTTTATTAGTTACTTAAAATACATTGAAATTTAATAATCAAAACAGCAAATGGTTCAGTACCTATATATATGTCTTTACATTTAAAAGTTTTTTTGATGTCTCATAAACATGATACTTTTTGTCATAAGAATTAAAAATGTAGTATAATTGAATAGAATCGACTTTTTCAAAATACTTAATATTTTCCGGAGGTATACCATGAAATTTAGAAAATATTCACTGGCCTTTGTTTTATTCTTTTTACTTTCATTTTTATTAATTGGCTGTTCTGTACAGACCAATGAAAATAAAACGGTTACGAAACCAGAACCAATAAAAATAAATAAAGCTCCGCTCATAAGCATTCCGGATCAATTTATAAAAGAGGAAGATAGTCTTACCCTGGATCTTTCAAAGTACAGTTCCGATCCTGAAGCTTCTCCTCTTACTTATTCCCTTGTTTCGGGTGTGGGTACAATAAAAAGTGAGGCGTACTTCTATTCTCCCAAGAGAGGAGAGTTCGGAGAAAAAAGCATTATAATATCTGTTTCAGATGGCGCATCATCTACACAAGCATCCTTTAAAATTTCTGTAGAGAAGGTTTTAAAACTTCCGACAGTTGAATTCCCGGATTTTTCGGTAGAAGAAGGAAAAAGTATAGAAATCGATCTGAGCAAGTATTCCTCTAATCCACTTAAGGATAAGCTTTCATATTCTATCATAAGCGGTGTGGGAATATTAAATGATTTCAATTACTTTTTTCAGCCCTCATATCTTGATGCCGGTCAGAAAGCTGTAAAAATAAGAATAGCCAACTATGATGGTTATATAGACCAGACCTTCAGACTTAACATTATAAATGTAAACAGGCCTCCTACTATATTTATAACCAATCAGACTATGGATGAACTTCAGACCCTAACTCTTGATCTGGCAAGGATTGCCACTGATCCTGACGGTGATTCGCTTACCTTCAGACTGGAAGAAGGTCCGGGCAGTATTTCAAATAAAGTGTACTCTTACTCGCCTACTTATAAAGACCAAGGTGAGAAAAACGTAAGAATATCGGTCAGCGACGGTATAGCAAGAGCCGAAACCTCTTTTAAGGTACTTGTAAACAACATAAATAGACCTCCTTATATGCTTGTTCAGGAACAGGAAGTCGACGAAGGCCAGACTCTTTTGCTTGATCTGGGAAAGATTGTCTTTGATCCGGATGGAGATACTCTCAGCTTCGAGATAGAAGAGGGTGTCGGCGAAATTTCAGGCAGCATGTATACGTTTCTTCCAACTTATTTTGATGCCGGTAAAAAGATGGTGAAGCTCCGCGTAAGCGATGGAACTTCAACAATTTATACCACATTCAGCATAAACGTCAAAAACATGAATAGAGTCCCTGTTATAAAAGTTCCGGATCAAAGCGTGGATGAAGGAAAAACCCTTTTGATCGACCTATCCGCACATACTTATGATCCTGATAACGATAAGATAACTTATACTCTTGAAAGCAGTATAGGAAAGTTAAAAGGCAGCATTTACGAGTATAGCCCAGACTTTTTTGATGCCGGAGAAAAAACGGTTAAAATAAGGGCAAATGACGGTAATTCTAATATTGAAACTCTTATAAAGATTGTGGTAAACAATGTGAACAGAGCTCCTTCGATAAAGGTTTCAGACCAGCAGGTAAATGAAGGACAAACTCTTATATTTGACCTTTCAAGATATTCAGACGATCCCGATACGGATACTCTTACCTACTATGTACAAGAAGGAGTCGGAAGTATAAACGGCAGCCAGTTCATATACACTCCCGGCTACTTTGATGCAGGAACAAAAAAGGTTACTGTAAGAGCCAGCGACGGGTCTCTTTCCGCTGTAAGCTCTTTCAATATAAACGTTAAAAATGTAAATAGAGCACCGTCAATGGCAGTACCGGATGAAACTGTTGATGAAGCCCAGACCCTTACCTTGGATCTTTCAAAGCTTTCAAGCGATCCGGATAAGGATGGCCTTAGTTATTACTCTGTAAACAATGTAGGATCAATAAGCGGTTCTATCTTTACATATACCACTACCTATGACGACGCCGGAGAAAAGCTTGCCAGAGTAGGTGTAAGCGATGGTGAGCTCAGTTACGAAACGTATTTCAAAATAATTGTCAAAAATGTGAATAGGGCACCACAGATCAGCATACCTGATCAAACAGCCTTTGAGAACAACAAGCTTACTTTGGATCTTTCGAAGTACTCAAGTGATCCTGATAACGACAAGCTTTCGTACTCAGTACTGAACCAGACAGGTAAAATAGAAGGAAACTCTTTCATATATACGCCGTCATACTTTGATGCAGGAGAAAAAGTTGTCCAGATCGCAGCTTTTGACGGAAAACTTTATGGTTATTCAACCTTTAAGATAACTGTGAACAACGTAAACCGTGCGCCGTCAATCTTTATACCTGACCAGGAGATAGATGAGGGAAAGACACTTAACATTAATCTTTTTGAACTTTCTTCGGATCTTGACGGAGATACTTTAAAATATTTCATAGGAAACGGTATAGGAAGTATCAACGGGAATAACTATACCTACTCTCCAGCTTTCAGCGATGCCGGAATAAAAATTGTTGAGGTAATAGCTTTTGACGGTATCGATAGAACAGCCGCCAAATTTAAGATAAACGTCAAAAAAGGAAACCGGACACCTATTATTTCAATTCCTAACCAGACTGTGAATGAAGGTCAGACTTTAGCTCTTGATCTTTCAAAACTTTCAAGCGATCCGGACGGAGAAAGGCTTACTTATTCCTTAGAAAGTGGCGTAGGAGAGATAAAGGGAAGAATTTACACATACTCCCCAGCATACAATGAAGCCGGTGAGAAAACAGTAAAAATAAAAGTCAGCGATGGAATTTCAGGTGTTGAAACCACTTTCAAAATATATGTAAGCAACGTCAACAAGCCTCCTGTTTTCTCAATACCCGATATATTCATACAGGAAGGAAAGACTGTATCAATAGAACTCAAAGACTACACGAAAGATCCTGACGGCGATTCAATTACATTTGCTTTCGAAAACGGAGTTGGTAAAGTTGAATCTGGAATATTTATATATACTCCTTCTTATGAAGAGGCCGGTCAGCAGCATTGTCAGATTTTAATAAGCGACGGGTCGGTGACAGTCGGCGGAGTAATTGTATTGTATGTTTCAAACGTAAACAGATCTCCTGCTATGGCCCTTAGCGATATAACCATTAAAGCGGGAGAAACACTTACCCTTGATCTGTTGAACTATTCTAAAGACTCTGACGGCGACATGATAGTTTATACAGTCGAAAACGGAGTTGGTGTAGTGAACGGCTCCATATACTCTTTCGCAGCAACAGAAAAAGATATCGGTGAAAGACTGGTAGTAATAAGAGCCAATGACGGTACCGATTATGTTGATGCTTCCTTCCGTTTAACCGTAGAAAAATAAACCCGTCCTTAAGGACGGGTTTTTACTAGTATTCCGTAGAAAAATTCACAGCCATTTTAAACGGCTCATCACTTAAAATATCTTTGGCTAGATAAAACTCCAAATCAGCAAAAGGATTGTACAGTATAATTGAAAATCCTGCATCAAGCATCAGTCCGCTTAAAGAACACGCCTGATCCCATCCGCTGAATATCTTTCCTCCGTCGATCAGACCGTACAGGCCTAAAACATCAAAAAGT
>CALMRR010000392.1 GCA_937871925.1 uncultured Petrotoga sp. | reverse complement strand
AAGGATTATGCACTGAAGAAAACCGAAATAATCAATAGTTCATGTGCAATATGCCACTATGATTTCCATCCGGGAAATATAGTACTTTCTGAAAACGGACCGGTTATAATAGATTGGGCAAATGTTCTAATTGGCGATGAACGGGCAGATGTATCAAGAACTTCTCTCATGCTGCGTGCCCATATAAGCCAAAATGGTATAAAACCTTACAGTATTGCGGAATTTAGCGAGAACAATGACTTTCATAGTCGGTATCTTAAGACTTATATTAAAAATGGAAGCATTGATATTGAAGAACTCTCAGAATTTGAAGTTATAACAGCATCAGTAAGACTTGCAGAAGATATAAAAGAAGAGAATGATTTTCTTCAGGAAATAATAAAAAATTCTATCTGTGAACGGAGAGGAAAAAGTGAGTGACACCGAAAGATCTTTTGGATCTGTTATATACAGAAAAAAACACAAAAAATTCGAATACCTTGCAGTTAAAAGCCAAACCACAAAAAAGCATTGGGGATTTCCCAAAGGACATGCCTGTGAAGGTGAAACGGGTATCCAGGCTGCCATCAGAGAGGTTTTTGAAGAAACAGGCTTAAAAATAAGTATAATCGATAATTTCATAGCATACGAAAGATACTTACTATGTGGAAAGATCAACAAGGAAGTAACTTTTTATTTGGCCGGTGCGGACGGACAGCAGGTGACTGTTCAGACCAGTGAAATAGCAGATTTCAGATGGGGCAGCTTCGAAGAAACATATGATCTGCTTACTTATTCCAATTCGCGTAATGTACTTTGTCGCGCCGAACTATATCTAAACGGCGGCAAGGGAATAGAGTACAGAGAGATTTCATATGATGAGATCACAGAAGAATTTCTCAATGGCTTTGACCGATACGAAGAGATAGAAAAAGCATGGCGCGAAGAAGAAGGCAGAGTTATCCTTAAGGATATAAAATATACCGAATACTGGGATGATAACGAACTAAGAAAGATATCCGGAGAACTGAAAGATACATTGCTTAAAGGAGGATGTATTTTTGCAGCTTACTTCAAAAACGTCATTATAGGTGTTGCAGCGCTGGAAAATATTTTTTTTGGAAGTTCAAATCAGTATCTTCAGCTTTCTATGCTGCATGTTTCAAGAAACTTTAGAGGCATTGGAATTGGAAAAGAGCTTTTCAGGCTGGCACAGCACAGGGCAAAACATATGGGTGCAAAGAAGATTTATATTTCGGCTAGTTCTTGTGAAAATGCACAAGCTTTTTACAGTAGGTTAAGATGTGTGCCTGCTCAGGAAATAAATCCGGTGCTTTATGAGATTGAACCATTTGATAGGCATTTAGAGTACAATCTTTAAGTTTATAGGGGGTGAAGAATGAAGCTTACAACAACCGAATTAAATGAAAAACAATTGAAACAGCTTTCAGGTTGCAGGTTCTGTGTAGGAGAGTTTGACAATATTTTATCTTTTGACATCAAGAATAACCGTTTTTTTTCTGTAACCGATGAATATGGCAGTTTATGTGCAGTTATAAGGCTTACAGACAACAATGACTATATAATGGCGGACTTGGGAGTTGCTCCTAATAGTTATAACAAGGATCATGAAAAATATATAGTCAAAAAGTTTAAAGAAGAGTGCGTACTTCATTATCCGCTCAGAAAGATAGTTATTCAGATAAAATCATCCGAAGAGAGAATTTTGAAGTTTCTTGAATTGGAAGGATTTATATTTATGAAGAAATATATCCGTCAGACTATGACGGAAACAGTTGAGTTTATTATACTTGAGTATTGCTAAAAGGAGGTTGCAATATGGAAAAATGGGAGTACAGAACCTTAAAGATTGAGCTTAGTGGATTTATGGGAGGAGTACTTAAAACAGATACTTTTGATGAGACTCTTAACGAGGCGGGAGAAGAAGGATGGGAGCTGGTATCGTGCTTTGCTACAACCGGAGGACAGGGATACGGCAGGGAAGCAGTAGCAGTTTTTAAAAGGAAGAAGTAGATAAAGAGCATGCAGATAATCTATGGAACAAATAACGCTGCAAAACAAGAATATCGGGCTTTCCACTTGACTCAATATCCGTAAATATACAAACCGGTTGCTACTACCTGGATGAATCTGATGACGAGAGATATCAACAGGAGATAATTCATGCAAAATGATTCAGACTCTTTTTTGAAAGAGTGATGAAAGAGCTGTAAATAATGATGAAAGGCGGCG
>CALMRR010000391.1 GCA_937871925.1 uncultured Petrotoga sp. | reverse complement strand
TAACAAGTCCCATGGCAACTGCATTGGAAATAATAACCGCCACAATAGGAAGCAGCACTCCGGAAAAGGACCTGAACATAATAAGTAATATTACAACTATTCCCAAAATTGCAAAAGGAAGGATTCTGGCAACATCTGAAAAAGCCGTTTGGGCTATCTCATAGTTGGCAAGCGGAAGTCCTGTGAGATAGTACGTCTTTCCTGAAAGAGTTTTCTTTATTTCTTCCAAAAGCGAGCCCATATCAACTTTTTTAGAATCATCAAGATTTAAAATATAAAGAACATTTTTTCCGTCTTTTGAAACAAATGTATCTTTAAGCGAACTGTCATTTTCAAGAATTTTTTCTACCTCTGCTGCATTGTAAGAAGTAAGATCAAAGATTGTACTGAGCGATCCGGATTTTATCTCATACTCGTCAGAGCTGACCATTACAGAGTTGGTTATGCTCAGAACCTTTCTGACATCTTTTAAAGAGTATAGACTCTTCCTTATGCTTTCCACCTCGTTAAGTTCATCGTAGACACTGTTCATCTCAACGCTTACCATCATAATGTTATCAATATCAAATTTTTCAGAGACTTCCCTGTAAAATGAAATTTCTTTATTTTCTTCAGACATGTAGGTCATTATATCATCACTGATCTTTATGTTAAGAAGTCTAAAGGCAAAAAATATGGTTACTGCAGAAAATATCCCGACTACAGCTACTCTTAGAAATTTCTGATGCATACTTAAACCTCCACATTATCAGTTTTTTAAATAGTTAAATTTTTCAATCATTAAAATTATAGATTATTTTTAATAAATAAAAAAATGACGGTGATGGCAAATAACCACATCGTCATTTATATATTCTTATTTGTATGAAAAAAACTTTGATTTTAGGAAGTTATGCACTCCGGTCAAAAAAACGTCCCTGTGTTTTTTCGGAGTACTTTAAAGAGCTGTCATATTCAAAGCCTGAACTTTTCTTATCTGCAGTGGTAGTAACGGTTTCTCCACCGCTTACATAAACCCTTCCGCATTCAGGACAAACTGCGGTAAATATGCGCACATACTGTGAAATTACTTCTTTTCCGGAAGTTTGAGCCTTAGCCTGTTCATTTGCAACATGTTCCTGT
Source organism: uncultured Petrotoga sp. (assembly GCA_937871925.1). Classification (GTDB taxonomy): domain Bacteria; phylum Thermotogota; class Thermotogae; order Petrotogales; family Petrotogaceae; genus UBA5851. The sequence goes on along the minus strand of CALMRR010000391.1, from coordinate 1,110 downwards.
TCATGAGAACGTACAGCTGCAGGAGCTGCCTGAGGAGATATATGCGCAGGCGATTTGAAAGATACGCCTCCATCAGTTGAGCCATCCTGATACTTACGGTTAGCACATGTTTTACATTCTTTAATACCCAGTTTCTTCAGAGTCCTTAGGTCGATGTCAGAATTACTTTCCTGCTCTGAGGAACTTTGAGTTATCCTGTTTTTAACCTTTTCTGAAGAGTTAGTCCCTGTAACGTCTTTTTCTTTTGACAGGCTTTTATACCTGCTTATCCAATCAGCTGCTCCGTTTGTGCCTTCTACTCTCATCACGGAATCGCTCCCATCATATAGGTTTGTATGGTATCTCAACATAGAAAGTGCTTCCATTTCCAAAATCACTTTCAAAGAATATTTCTCCGCCCAGAAGCTTAACCAGTTTCTTAGCTATAAAAAGACCGCTTCCGGTTCCAGAATACTTCCGTGCACTGTGATCCTCAAGCTGCACAAGCTGCTGAAAAATAAACCCATACTTTTCCTCTTCTATTCCCACACCTGAATCGCTTACTTTAAATCTGACATACTCTCTTTCACGATGAACATTTTCAGCCGAAAGACTTATAAAACCTTTCTCAGTAAACTTTATCGAATTATCCAGAAGTTTCTTTAGTATCCGCGTAATCTTTCCCGGATCACTGTATATTTTTAAAGGCATCTTTTCATCAACTGAAAAGAAGAAGTCAAGTCCTTTATCCTTTGCTCTGGAACGATACTCCTCCTCTAGATACCTTAACACATTTTCCACATTGAAGTCAAGTATCTGAAGATCGACATCTCCTGCTTCTATCTTGGATAGATCCAATAGGTCTTCAATAAGTGACATAAGACTGTCTGCTGATTTTTTTATAAGCTCTGTATATTCTTTTACCTCCTGCAGACTGTCACAATCCTGAGCGATCTGGCAGCCCATAATTATTCCGTTCATAGGAGTCCTCAATTCATGACTGACTCTCGATAGAAATGCTGTTTTGGCATAGCTTGCCTTTTCAGCTTCTTCTTTTTTCGAAAGAATTATATCTTCGTACTCTTACGCTTTATTCCAGAGGCTATCGTCTGAGCAATAAGCTTTACAGCT
>CALMRR010000390.1 GCA_937871925.1 uncultured Petrotoga sp. | reverse complement strand
TTAAGGGCAGTCTCAGTACTCAAAGCCAGAAGGGGATGTGGATGAGATTCAACATACGCCTGCCTCTGACACTTTCAATAATGAGGGCGCTGCTTGTCAATATCGGAAAGTATGTCTATGCAGTTCCGATAGAAAATATAAATACTACACAAAAGCTTGTAAAAGGCGATATAAAGTTTGTCCAGGACAGAGAAGTTTTTATGCTCAGAGGGGAAGTAATACCTATTGTCAGACCTCATAAGATTTTTGGTGAGGAAGATTCCGGGTATGATGAGAACAGGAATATAGCAATAGTAAAATTTGGAGATAAAAAATACGGAATAATCGTAGATGTGCTTTTAGGGCAGGACGATATAGTCATAAAACCTCTGGGAAAGCTTCTAAGCGATGTTGATACCTTCAACGGCGGAGCAATACTGGGAGATGGATCGATAGCACTCATATTGGACCTGGGAGCACTTTCATGAAAGGAGATGCAGAAATGGTTGATGTATTGTCTTTTGAGATTAGCAATCAGGAGTTTGCGGTTGAAGTGGAGTATGTTGAAATAGTATACGACATGGTAGAGATAAGACCTGTTCCCAACTCAAAAAAATTCATAGAAGGGCTTATAAATCTCAGAGGAAGGATAGTTCCCGTTGTTGATATAACAAAGATACTTAATGTTTCGCTCGGACAGGAGCATAAGTTCTCAAATATACTGATACTAAAAATAAATGAAGAAGAGATAGGTATTTTTGTCGACGAAGTAAAAAATGTTCTTTCTGTTGACCAAAACACTCTTGAAAATATATCTTCAAAGAATGAAATATATAGGGATAAGTCAAAGGGAGTCATAAAAATAAACAACAGGCTCATTGTATTTTTAAATATAACAGAACTGATGAGTATGCAAGCCTGAAAAGTATGCTGAAAAAAATACTATGGTATAAAAGACTCCTGCCTATATTTGTTCTTATAGGTCTTATTTCTGTATTGTTTTTTTCGTATAAAATCTCGAAAAATACATATGATTCACAGTTGAAAAATATTCAGCACTATCTGCAGATAAGCAATGCTGATAAGATTACTTCTGTCAAAATCTTTATTCAGAAGTTTTTGGATCTCAGCGATATGCTGGGCAGGGAGAGTTACTTTAAAACAGATCTTTCTGAGGCCGAAAGCCTTGAAGTGAAGTTAAAATTTAAGAATATTATTGAAACATTTTCAGAACTTAATCTTTTATATTTTGGAGCTGCTGACGGAAGTTTCATATCCTATCCACAGATTAGTCTGCCTGATGATTATGATCACAGGGAAAGGTTATGGTATGAAAAGGCTGTCCGTAACCCCGGAACATCTATAATGACAGATCCCTATGAGGATATATATAATCAGCAAAATATAATTTCGGTGGCCAGAGCTGTATACAACAATGAAGGAAAGCTTTTGGGAGTTATAGGGATAGACTTTGTGATGAATGAGCTGATAAAGCTTGTCGAGTCTGATAAAAACTATGAAACGGACTACTCGTTTGCTATTTTGCACGACGGGATGACAGTACTTCATACGCAGGCTGATAAAATCGGAGCATACACTTTTTACAAAAAGATACTTGAACAATCCACAGATATATCCGGCTTTATAACCTACGGTGAGAAAAGCAACACCAGAATTGCTTATTATGAAAAGATTCCGGAGCTTAAATGGATTTTTTATACTGTAATAAGTGAAAAGGAAGCTTTGGAAAATGCCAGATATGTTGCAGGAGGAATGGTTTTATTTGCTGTGCTTTCCGTAGTCGTTGCTTTTATACTGGAGCTTTCTTTCATGTTCCTTGTCAAGAAGTATACCCAAAATGAAAGTATGAGTGCTGTTAATGAAGAACTTATAGCTATGAATGAAGAAATAGAACAGTCGTACAACGACATTCATGATCTTTCGACTAAGCTTGAGGTTCTTCTTGAAGTAATAACAAGTACGATAAACAGGATTGGCGAATCGGAAAAAGATTATTTCACATATATTTTCAACAGGCTTTTTGATATAGTTACAGAAGCCGATTACGGTCTTTTATGTCTGGTAAGGGCTGATGATATATGTTTCATAGCCAGCAGGGGACATAGTATTGAAAAACTTCAGAGTGTAGGGTATACCGCATC
>CALMRR010000389.1 GCA_937871925.1 uncultured Petrotoga sp. | reverse complement strand
TTCCCGGCTGAGAATATCATCAGTAAACAAAGAAACCTTGGTTGATGTGGAACCGGGATTTATAACCAATATTTTTTTCATGTGTACTCCTCCTGTTACAGTTTTATTCCCTTGGCAGCACAGTACTTATCTATAGTTCTCCTCAGCCTTTTCATTCCTTCTACAAGCTGTTCTTCAGTCGGGAGACAGAAAGAAAGCCTCATAGTATTTTTAAGAGGATTATCCACAAAGAAAGCTTCGCCAGGTATATAAAGGACTTTTTCCTTCTTGGCCATTTCAAACATTTCCATAGTATCTATCTGCTGCGGAAGCGTAAGCCATGTAAAAAGACCGCCCTCGGCTTTAGTCCAGCTGACGCCTTTTATATCTCCGAGATTGTCCTGCATGGCTTTCATAAATACATCCTTTTTATGTTTATAAAGTTCAATTGTGGGTTTTATCTGTTCAAAGAGATCATAACGCTCAAGAAATCTTGCTGTAAGCCTCTGGGTAACTGGAGAACAGCATAGATCAACGGCCTGTTTTGCCATAGCCATTCTTCTTATTGCCTGGGTATTTCCTATTATTACGCCTATTCTCATGCCGGGTGAAAGAATCTTTGAGAATGTATTGAGCATTATAACTCTTTCACTGTTCATTGAGAATATACTCGGTACTTTGGTGCCTTCAAATCTCAATGCTCCGTAAGGATCATCTTCAAGTATTATAAAATCGTACTTTTCAGCAAGCTCAATAAGCTTTTTCCTGTTTTCAATAGGCATTGTTATTCCGGCAGGGTTATGGAAGTTGGTTACTACATACATGAATTTGAACTTGTGCAGCTCGTTTCTTTCCCTGAGTTTTATAAGTTCTGATTCCAGATACTCCGTATCTATACCTTTTTCACTCAAATTTACGCTTATAAACTTTGGATTTCTCTGTGCAAAAGCACTTGCTGCTGCAAGATAAACCGGTCTTGTAACACCGCAATAACTCTCCTCATCAAGAAATGTAAGTCCGGCAAGATAAAGAGCCTGCTGTGAACCGACTGTTATTAAAAGATTGTCATTATTTAAGCCTTTTATATTTTCATGTTCTTCAAGAAGTCTTATATACTGTTTTTTCAGTACATCGTCCCCTTCGGTTGTACCATACTGGAGAGTAAATTTGTACTCTTTTGATACAACTTCGCTGGCTATTGCAGCCAGTTCTTCACGCGGAAAAGTTTCCGGATCCGGTACTCCTCCTCCAAAAGATATCATGTCGGGATCGCTTATCTTCAACAACTCTCTTATGATCGAAGATTTAATGTTTTTGGACGTTGTTGAGAGCTTACTCTCTATGTTCATACTTACACCTCCGTTATCTATTAAAATCTTTTATTTTACATCTATTAAAATCTTTTATTTTTAAGTCTTGTCCGCTTTCATTATCTTCCATTATCTAATATAATTCAATTCCTTACTATATTTTATTATCAACACCTATATTTTCCAAAATGATTTCTAGATGTATATGCTTGATTATCCTCAAATAACTTCCAATATCTGCGATTATAGACCATATGAAAAAAATTTCATGAAATCTATTTCATACAGTTTCTACTCTTCTTTATACAAGCAGTTTACAAAAAAATGTCCTTTTACCTTTATGATTTGAAATAATTGTCTGCTTTAGTATATAATATAAGTAAGTGTCGTTAAAAAAGCAAACGGACAGGAGGACTCAACATGTGGGAAAACGTTAAAAAAACCGACAGCGAAATTTTCGGAGTGATTGAAAAGGAGCTGAAAAGGCAGGAATACGGTCTTGAGCTGATAGCTTCGGAAAATTTTGCCTCTAAAGCTGTAATGGAAGCTATGGGCAGTATTCTTACTAACAAATATGCCGAAGGATATCCCAAGAAACGATATTACGGCGGATGTATATTTGTTGATGAGATAGAAACAATTGCACGCGAAAGAGCGAAAAAACTTTTTAATGTAAAATACGCCAATGTCCAGCCTCATTCCGGTTCACAGGCAAATATGGGAGCCTATTTTTCAGTAATCAACCCAGGCGATACCGTAATGGGAATGTCTCTTAGCAACGGCGGTCATCTTACTCACGGTGCCCCGGTAAACTTTTCAGGCAAGTTGTATAATTTCGTATCCTATGGTGTTTCACTTGAAACAGAAATGATTGATTATAATGAAGTAGAAAAACTGGCCAGAGAACATAAACCTAAGCTTATCGTAGCAGGCGGCAGTGCATACGGAAGAATTATTGATTTTAAAAAGTTTAGGGAAATTGCTGATATGGTAGGAGCCAAGTTCATGGTAGATATGGCTCACTTTGCCGGTCTTGTAGCAGCCGGAATATATCCTAATCCTTGTGAATATGCTGATATTGTCACATCTACTACCCACAAGACTCTGAGAGGCCCCAGAGGCGGTATAATTCTTACCAACAGCGAGGATCTCTATAAGGAAATTAACAAAGCCATATTCCCAGGTATTCAGGGCGGTCCGCTCATGCATGTAATAGCAGCAAAAGCTGTTGCGTTTAAAGAAGCTCTTTCACCAGAATTTGTCCAGTACCAGAAAAATGTTGTCGAAAATGCAAAGGTTCTTTCATCAGAGCTTGCCAAGAACGACTTGACCATAGTATCGGGCGGTACAGACTCACATCTTATGCTTGTAGACCTTAACAAGATTAATATTACCGGTAAGGCACTTGAAATAGCTTTGGGAAAATGCGATATCACTGTCAATAAGAATACTGTCCCCAAAGAAACCAGATCACCGTTCGTAACAAGCGGTATAAGAGTAGGAACACCTGCTGTTACTACCAGAGGAATGAATAAAGATGATATGACAGTAATTGCAAAGCTTATAGCAACAGTAGCAAAAAATGTAAAAGATGAAGAAGGCAATATTGAAAGCTCGGTTATTGAAGAGGTTTCTTCAAAGGTTCATTCTTTGTGTTCTAAATATCCTCTTTATAAAGAT
>CALMRR010000388.1 GCA_937871925.1 uncultured Petrotoga sp. | reverse complement strand
TGAAATTTTTTCCGGAGTTGTTCTGAAAGTCATATCCGCAGGCTGCCCCTATAGAAACTCCGCTTTTCAGAAGGCCGTTAATATCAAAGATATATCCGCCGTCCACTCCGAGATTCATCAATACTGAATAATCTTGAAGACCTATCTGCATAAAACTTGAGTAAAACAATCCGGTATATCCGTCATATCCGCTTCTTATAAAAATGCCTGGGATTTTTAGGCCATCCAAGCAAGCCGAGAGTCTAAAGCTTTTTCTATGAAGTTTTATAGAAGGATTTTCTATTAAATGGGTAGTTGATGCTGAAATGGGAAAGCTCAGAGGCTTTTCAAGAATTTTTATGACGCTTGAATCCGGAAAAGCTTCTACCACTACAGCTTTGCCCTGGATGACTTCATATGTGCCTGCTGAATTGCCGAGATTTTCAACAAGGTTAAATGTCATGTTTTCGCTTATACCATAGTTAGTTCCGCTATCTATATAAAAAAGATCCAGCCACTTCTCACCTGAAACCTTTGCCGAAAGAATGAAAGCATGGCTCATGTCTTTTGATATCTCCTGTGATATAAAGTCAACTGCCGATAATTTTGAAGTGCGCAAGGCCTGCTGAACGGAAATATCCTTTTCTATAAAAGTTCTTGAGTATGCATCTATTTTTCTGCTGTTTAGGACTTCTCCCGTTTTGACATATACAAATTTATAATTTACGATTGCATGGAAGTCTATCCACTCTTTGGAATCGTTTTTCCCACGTTCTGAAAAAGTGTCAAGGATCTGGACATATATTATACCGTCTGTATCAAGTTGAGCCTGATAATCCGATCCTCCCTGGGCAATGCCGGAAAGCATCAGTTTTACTTCGTCATATATTGTCTGATCTCTTATAACTATCCTGTACTTTCTGAGTTTATAGATATAATCAGTTACCTGAGCTTCTATAAGTTTAAGTACATCCTGTTCATCAGATGAGATACCGCTGAAATCAGGACAAAAGAGAATTTTCTTTCTTGTGTCGGATGCGAAACCTGCATTAATAGCAAAAATAACAATAAGTATTAGAATAATATTTTTTTTTATAAATATCCCTCCTTAACGATTCGATACGGTAATTATACCATAAAAAAGCGTGCCTTTAAAAGGCACGCTTTATTTATTTGATCAGTATTCTGGCATCTGTGGAGCAGGTGCTGGTGTATCCGGCTTTGGTTCCTCGACCACAAGAACTTCTGTTGTAAGAAGCATAGCGGCAATTGAAGCTGCATTCTGAACAGCACTTCTTGTGACTTTGGTAGGATCAATTATTCCTGCATCAAACATATTTACGTATTTATCTTTGAGAGCATCGTATCCGTATGAAGGATCATCTTTGGCAAGTACTCTGTCAATTATGATTGCGCCTTCGACTCCTGCGTTGATAGCTATCTGTCTTATAGGTGCATCGAGTGACTTAAGAACAACTCTTGCTCCTACTTTTATATCTCCTTCAAGCTCTGCTATCAAGGATTCTACACCCTTGGCAGCTCTGAGAAGAGTAACTCCGCCTCCGGCAACCATTCCTTCCTCTACTGCTGCTCTTGTTGCTGAAAGTGCATCTTCTATTCTGTGTTTCTTTTCTTTGAGTTCGGTTTCGGTAGCTGCACCGACTTTTATTACTGCTACTCCACCTGCAAGTTTTGCAAGTCTTTCCTGGAGGGTTTCCTTTTCGTATTCTGATGTGGTTACATCAATCTGAGCCTTTATCTGTTTTACTCTTTCCTGGATCTTCTTCGGATCGCCTTTGCCTGTTACGATTATTGTGTCGTCTTTCTTTATTCTTATAACGTCAGCTCTTCCGAGATCGTCAATAGTAGCGTTTTCAAGAGTAAGACCCAGATCTTCGGTTATTACGGTTCCTCCGGTAAGTATAGCAATATCTTCAAGCATTGCTTTCCTTCTGTCGCCGAAACCAGGTGCTTTAATTCCTACTGAGTCCAAGGTTCCTCTGAGTTTGTTGAGAACCAGAGTTGACAATGCTTCGCCTTCAATATCTTCAGCTATTATGACAAGAGGTTTTCCTGCCTGTGCAACTTTCTCAAGTATCGGGATTATAGGCTTTACGCTTGAAATTTTCTTGTCGGTAATAAGTATGAACGGTTCTTTTACCTCACATTCCATCTTGTCAGCGTTGTTTACAAAGTAAGGCGAGATGTATCCTCTGTCAAACTGCATGCCTTCAGTAAATTCAACGTATGTTTCCATGGTTTTTGAATCTTCGACGGTGATAACTCCATCCTGTCCTACTTTATCCATGGCTTCAGCTATAAGATTTCCGATTTCTTCATTGTTTGCAGAGATAGCTGCAACGTTTGCTATGTCTTCGGAACCGGTAAGCTTCCTACTCATCTTTTTTATCTCTTCTACAACTCTGTCTGCAGCCTTCTGTATTCCAACCTTCATAAGCATCGGATTTGCACCTGCTGCAACGTTCTTAAGACCTTCTTTTATCATTCCCTGTGCAAGAACTGTAGCTGTAGTTGTTCCGTCTCCAGCAACATCGTTGGTCTTGGAGGCTACTTCTTTTACAAGCTGAGCTCCGAGATTTTCAAATTTATCTTTCAGTTCAATTTCTTTTGCTATGGAAACTCCATCGTTTGTTATAGTTGGTGAACCCCAGCTTTTCTCAAGAACTACATTTCTTCCTTTCGGGCCAAGAGTTATCTTGACTGCATTAGCAACAGCATCTACTCCGGCTTCTAGTGATCTTCTAGCTTCCTCATCAAACTTCAACATCTTTGCCATATGTAAAGCACCTCCGTAAATTTAATTAGTCAATAACTTTGCCTAAAATATCATCAATATCAATCAGTATATGATCTACATCTTCAATCTTTATTTCGTTTCCGGCAAATTTTGAGAAAATAACCTTATCTCCGGCTTTAAGATCATACTCTGCGTCAAGGTTGCCTACGGCAATAACTAAAGCTTTCTGAGGCTTTTCCTTTGCCGAATCGGGAAGAACTATGCCGCCTTCGGTCCTTTTTTCCTCGGTTATAGGCTTTATAAGTACTCTCTTTCCTAGTGGTTTCACTTGCATCATGAATCCCTCCTTATATATTTGATTACATAGTGCATTTTTTTTATTTTGTTAGCACTTTGATTTCAAGAGTGCTAAGTACATTGAATATCATAACATTAACTCTTGTCTTATGCAAGAGTAAAAAAAGTTGTTTAAGACTAAATAAAGAGATATATAAACGAATAAAGGCGATTAGAAGTAAAAATCTCTTTTTTACTTTGTTTCTTCATCTGAAGCGGGCTTTGGCTGGCGTTTATCAGCCCTTTCAGAAACAGGTCTTTCCCATATTTTTTTGTTTTTCTTGTCGTCCAGTATAAAGTTGATGTCCTGTGGTATATTTAACTTTTCGGCATGGTTTTCTATTATATTTACCATAAGATCTTCCGGAAGTGAAGTAATTATCCACAGGTCGGAAAGAAAAATTTTTTCATCCATTCTGACCGGAGCTTTAAATATGGCACTTTCAAGAGCTTTAACAAAAATATCGTTAGGTTCCTCTTTTATAAAACCTTTTCCAGTATTTTCTCCAAAAATCTGAGACATTTTTTTCCTCCTTATAAAGTTTATTTCCAAATAAATTTTATCATACTAACAGCATTTTTCGAAATTTCGCCGTATAATCCAGTTATATGTGATTTAAAGAAATTAAACACAGTAGTATTAAGAAAATTGACAAAGTACACCTGTTTGATGTATATTATAATTGAGGATGATATAATTTACCAATTAAGCGTGAAGAGGTGATTAGCATGGCGGTAAAAGTTGCTATAAACGGATTTGGAAGAATTGGAAGACTGGTTTTCAACGCTTTATACGACCAGGGGCTTCTCGGTACAAAATTTGATGTGGTTGCTGTCGTTGATGTAAGCACTGATGCATCTTATTTTGCTTATCAGCTTAAATATGACTCCATTCATGGAAAGTTTAAAGGTTCACTTTCAACACAGAAAAGCGATTCTTCGCTTGAAGCAGATGATATACTCGTTGTAGATGGCAATAAGATAAAATGTCTGGCTGCCCCAAAAGAAGGTCCTGCGAAGCTGCCTTGGGCTGAAATGGGTGTAGAGTATGTTATAGAGTCTACAGGACTTTTTACAGAATCTGAAAAGGCAAAGGCTCATCTTTCAGCAGGCGCTAAAAAAGTTATAATAACAGCTCCGGGCAAGGGTGATGTAAAGACCATTGTAATGGGAGTAAACGAAAATGAGTATAATCCTTCGTTACATCATATAGTTTCCAATGCATCGTGTACTACCAACTGTCTGGCTCCTTTGGTTCATGTCATTATGAAAGAAGGAATCGGCATAGAAACAGGTCTTATGACAACGATTCATTCTTATACGGCTACTCAGAAGACAGTGGACGGACCTTCAAAAAAAGACTGGAGAGGCGGAAGAGCGGCAGCTATAAATATAATTCCTTCAACAACAGGTGCTGCAAAGGCTGTGGGAGAAGTAATTCCGGCAGTCAAGGGAAGACTTACCGGTATGTCTTTCAGAGTTCCTACACCGGATGTTTCTGTAGTTGATCTTACATTTAGAGCAGCAAGAGACAGTTCAATAGAAGAGATAGACAGTTTACTGAAAAAAGCATCAAAGACTTATCTTGAGAATTATCTGGGAGTTGCCGATGAAGAAGTGGTATCGACAGACTTCATTCACGACAGCAGATCGTCTATATACGACTCTCTTGCTACTTTACAGAACAATCTCAAGGGTGAAAAAAGATTCTTTAAAGTGGTTTCATGGTACGATAATGAATGGGGATACTCCAACAGAGTTGTGGATCTTCTTAAGTATATGGCACAGAAGTAATAAGTTCTTAAAATCAAAAGCAGCGTTTAGACGCTGCTTTTTTCTGTTTCTTTCTTATATAGTATTTTTTCTTTGTACATCTGAGAATCAGCTTGGTTTACAAATTCATCTATAGTTTGTTCTCCGCTGTAGGTGGCTGTTCCATGACTCATACTTATTTTATAGGGTGTATCTGAATTTTTATTGAACTGATCACATTCATTTCGTATACGTTTCCAGACAACCTCTGCTTTTTCTGCTTTGCAGTCAGGCAGTATTATAAGAAATTCATCTCCGCCCATTCTGAATATTATATCGGATTTTCTAGCGCATTTTTTTATTATTTTTGTGGCATTGGTAATAAGTTCATCCCCTATAGAGTGTCCAAATCTATCGTTGGTGTTTTTAAGACCATTTATGTCTATATATATTATTGAAAGAGGAGAGTTGCGTCTTTGCGATTGCATGATCTCTTTTTCAAGAAGGGATATACCCACTCTCCTGTTAAAGATACCAGTAAGCTCATCGATGCTGGCATATGTCTTTAGTTCTTCTTCAAGCTTTTTCTTTGCAGTTATATCCTGTGTAACAAAAGCAATCTGGTTTTTTGAAATCATATATGCTACAAGATCAATAACTCGTTGGGATTGAAGAGTAATCTCTGTTTTAAAGGTCTTTTTTGTTTTTTCAGCATTCTTCAGTATTTCCAAAAAAAGTTTTTTCTCCTCAGGCGTAAAAAAATCACATCCTTTATTTTTTGCTAGAGCAGTATTTTTAAAAGTTTTTTTAGCTACAGAGTTTATGTCTTGTATGGAAAAGTCTTTCAGGTTTTTTTCGGAATCATGTATGAGCTTAAGTATTATCACTCCCTGGGTCATGTTTGAGAAAAGCTTTCGGTACTTTCTTTCACTTTCCTTAACTTTTTTCTCCATTGAAATCATATTTAGAATATTGCCTATTACCGAAGCTGTTATTATAACCATTCCTTTTTCTTGTTCTGTCCAGACTCTGTTTTCTATGCAGTCCTGCAGTTCAATGAATCCCCATAATGTATTTGACCTGTATACGGGAACTATAAGAACTGACTTTATGCCTGATTCTGTCATCGTTATTCTTATTTCTTCCGAGAAGTCATCTATTACTTTATAAGGTTCATCCTTTAGTGTTTTTTTTATCCAGATTGATGGACTCTGTTCAGGATAAGGAGATTTGTCTGTTTCAAAGGAAAAAAGCTTTTTTATGCTCTGTTTTTTCTGGAGTATCTGATAGAAGATGACCCTGGTGGCCTTCATCTCCTCAAATAGTATTTTTAAGAGATCAGAAGAGATATCCGCAGGTGTAGAGCCTTTTCTTGTCATATTGGCTGTATAAAGAATTCTGTGAAGAATTTTATCCTGTTTATAAAATGTATTATTATCCATTTCAGCCTCCAGAGTTTAGAGTTACTATGAAGTGATATAATTATAACATAATTTACGTAATATTATTGAATGAAAAAAGCTATTTTATTGTGAAATTTTAAGTTGTTATGATATATAATAGGAGTAGTGTTAAGATATGGAGGTAAACCAAATGGATAAAGTGAACGATCTTTTTTACGGCTCTGACGACAGCTACTATATCCAGGAGTACAGTAGGCGTTTGGAGTTGTATGAAAAATTTACCAAAAAGGTGCAGGACCTTATCTATGAACTTTTAAAACAGACAGAAATTGAAATTGAAAACATATCTTCGCGTGTAAAAACTTTAGAAAGCTTTGAAGGTAAACTGAAAAGGAAAAATTATAAAGATCCTTTCAAAGAAATGACAGACCTTAGCGGAGTACGTATCATTCTATATTATAAGGAGGATATTGATAAGCTCGGGGAAATAATAAAAAGAGAGTTTGATGTTGATTGGGATAACTCTGTTGATAAATCAAAGCTTATCGATTCGGATAAGATAGGGTATCTTTCAACTCATTATATAGTAAGTGTAGCAAAGGACAGGCTTAAGCTTACCGAATGGCGTATGTTTGAAGGTCTGAAATGTGAAATACAGATAAGGACAATTCTTCAACACGCTTGGGCTGCAATAGACCATAAGATAAGATACAAGCCTTCAAATAAAGTTCCTAAAAAACTTGAGAGAAAGCTTTTTCTTCTTGCTGGACTGCTTGAGCTTGCGGATGATGAGTTCTCATTTATAAAGACGCTAACGACAGAGATGGAAGGATACTACTCCATGATGATAAAGGCCAACAACCTTAAAAATGTTGATATAAACCTTACTTCTCTTGAAGTTTTTCTTGATCTTACAGAAAAAAAGTATAATTTTATGGATATAATCGAGAAGGCGGGTTTTGTAAACTATGAAAAAAGCAGTGAACTAAGCTCTGCAGAGAAAGAGAAAATAAAAAGCGCAAGCAAAACTCTGCTTCTTGAAGTTCTTAATGCATTAGAATTTGACAGCATTGAAGACCTTCAGAAGATTCTTGATGATTCCATAAGCTGGTTTGAGGAAAAGTTTACCGCACTCAAGGCACTTTTTAAAAACTTTGATGTTTATATAACGGTGTATGATGTAGTGATGGCCATAGTTCTGTTTTCTATAAATGAAGAAAGATACATAGAAAACGGTTTCGATATACTGTCTTATAAGCGCAAGCTCATTGAGCTTAAGGATAAGCTTGCACGCAAACTGCCATTTTTCAGAGGAAACGAGCTTTCGCACAAAGAAGCTTCGAGTGATGAGCTCTCTTCATTGGAAGAAGTTTTGGGTGAGCAGATAAAAGAGCTTACCCCATCGCAGCTTGTTGAACTTAGGAAAGCCATTGCTTATGATGTGCCTGCTTTCTTTGACGACAACGAAAAATTGAAAGGAATCCTTGATGATGCAGCCAAGGAAAAAATGAAGAAACTCATAACCGATATGAAGAATAAGAGTTTTCCCGTGCCAAGCATCAGTGTGGAAAACGAATGGAAAGAGGATGGAAAATGAGGGATCTTTATCTTATAGACGGTTCGGGCATAGCATATAGGGCATTTTTTGCAATTGACCAAAATCTGACTGCTCCTTCAGGGCTTCACACCAACGCTATCTTCGGTGTTTGCAGAATGATGCTCAAGATAATAAAGGACTATATAAAGAAGGATGAGGACGGTATCCTTTTTGTTTTTGACAAGAAAACCAAAACGTACCGACATGAGCTTCTTGAAAGTTATAAGGCGCAAAGGCCCAAAGCACCTGCGGAATTTGTCGAGCAGCTCGAGTATATCGTACGTTTGGTTGAACTTTTGGGTATAAACGTAGCCTGTGTCGATAACTATGAGGCCGATGACGTTATTGCAACGATTGCCCATAGGTATAAGGAACAGGTTGAAAATGTATACATAATTACATCTGATAAAGACATGATGCAGTTGGTAAAAGATAATATTTTTATTCTCAGACCTGAGAAAGGTATAGGTGAAGTTGTAAAATTTGATGAAGAAAAGATACTTCAGAAGATGGGTGTTCCTCCCTCAAAGATAACCGAGTTGTTGGCACTTATGGGCGATGCCTCAGACAATGTGCCCGGGGTGAAGGGAATTGGTGAAAAAACCGCTCAGAAGCTTCTTCAGAACTATAAGGATCTTGATGATCTGTATCAAAGAATTGATGAGCTTTCTGCAAGTACAAAAGAAAAACTTTTATCAGACAGGGATATGGCTTTTTTAAGTCGCAAACTTGTTCAGCTTTCTAAGGATGTTCCGATTTATTATAAGGACGGAGAGCTTTTATACAGTCATTTTGATGAAAAGCTTAAGGATTTTCTTCAGGAACTTGGATTTAAAAGTATGATAAGAGAAGTTGGAGATATCCCAAGAAAGTCCAGCACCGGCGAATGCAAAGGTGTATGTGAAGAATATACCCTTGACAGATCCATGGAGTTTTTTGCCCGTATCGGTAATATCCATGAACTTTCGGTAAGTGTATCTGCCTGGCCGAAGGATCCGTTTAAAGGTGTGTTGAAAGGTGCGGCCCTGAGCTGGAAAGATAACGGCGATACATATACTTCTTATATGGATCTTAGCAAGGCCGGTGAAGAAGAGGTTGAAGATTTTTTAAAACAGCTTTCTGTACTTTTTGAAGATAAGGTTATCATCGGATACAATCTTAAATTTTTGCTGTCTGTGTTTCTGTTGCACGGATTAAAAGAATTCAAAGTTGGTTTTGATACTATGACAGGAGCCTTCTTGTTAATGCCTGATGAAAAAAGATTTGATCTTGACAGCATATGTCAGAAGTATCTGGGCATGAAGATGCCGCAAGTAGAGGAACCTTCACGTAGTACTCTTTTTGATGGTCAGGGGCAGGCAGGTGAAGATGAGACCTTAAAAAAGGCATGTCTTGCTGAAAGCCTCTATAACCTTCTTCTTTTTGATGAGCTTTCAAAACTTATCAAAGAAAAGGAGCTTGAAAGTGCGGCTTACAATATAGACTTTCCTGTGACGAATGTACTGGCCTTTATGGAAACAAAAGGTGTGTACTTTGATACACAGTATCTTAAAACCCTTGAGCATGAGTTTACAGCCAAAATAAACGATATAGATTTGCAAATACGAAAATACTCCGATCAGTCGTTTAATCCAAATTCTCCCAAGCAGGTGGGAGAGCTTTTGTTCGGAAAGCTTGGTCTTAAAGGAACCAAAAAGACCAAGACCGGAAGTTTTTCAACCGATGCGGAAACCCTTGAAGAGATAAGTGATCAGCATCCTGTTATTCCTCTTATTCTTAAAAACAGAAAGTATCAAAAGCTTCTTTCAACATATATTAATGCAATACCGACATTGGTAAATCCTGTTACAGGAAGGGTGCATACATCTTTGAATATTACCGGCACTGCAACCGGGAGATTAAGCAGTACGGAGCCTAACTTGCAGAATCTTCCGATAAAGGAAGAGGATGGAGAAAAGATAAGGGGGGCTGTTAAAGCCCAGAAAGAGGATTCGGTTATTATAAGTGCGGACTATTCACAGATAGAGCTTAGAGTATTGGCACACATGTCAGGTGATGAAGTTCTTATTGATGCTTATCATCACGATAAAGACATACATGCCCTCACGGCATCTAAAATTTTCGGCATAGATCTGCAACAGGTTACACCTGCCGAGCGAAGAGTTGGAAAGACGGTCAATTTTTCGATAGTTTACGGGGTCACGGCATTTGGACTTGCTAACCGTACCGGTATTAGCAATCTGCAGGCGCAGAGGTTCATAGATAAGTATTTTGATCTATACCGTGGCGTGGATCTATATCAAAGGAATATTCTGAATTTTTTGAGAATAAATGGATATGTTCAGACCATATTCGGAAGAAAGAGATTTCTGAGGGATATGCCTTTCAACAAAGGGGAAATAGAACGTATGGCTATAAACTCTCCTGTTCAGGGGAGCGCTGCTGATATAATGAAGCTTGCAATGATAAAACTTTATAGAATGCTTCCTCAGTACGCACAGATGATTCTTCAGGTTCATGATGAAATACTCATAGAGGTTCCGCAGAAAATGGCGGATCAAGTGGTTCCGATTATTTGTAATGTTATGGAAAATGTTGTGGAGCTTAAGGTTCCTCTTAAAGTTGATGTTAATATATCCAAAAACTGGAAAAAATAAGGAGGAGAATGTTTTGTTTTCAGGAGATAAGGTTAAGCTCAGAGCGTATAAGAAAGAAGATATTCCGCTTGCATGCGAGTATATAAACGATCCCGAAGTATCTTTGATGCTTTCTCCTTTGATACCATTTCCGTATAAGCTTGAGGATGAGTATAAATGGTATGATTCACTCGGAATGGGCAGAGATGGAAAGTACAATTTTGCAATTGAGAAGTTGTCTGATGGCCTTTATATAGGTGGTTGCGGAATAAATGATGTTGATTGGAAAAATTCTGTTGCAACAGTAGGGATTTTTATTTGTGCCAAAGAGTGTGGAAAGGGATACGGTACACAGGCGATGGGGCTGCTCGTTGATTTCATTTTTTCTCAGATGAATATACATAAGATAAAGCTTAACGTTTTCAGCTTTAATCATCGTGCTATAAAAAGTTACGAAAAGCTTGGATTTAAAAGAGAAGGGGTTTTGAGACAAGAAATATTCAGAAACGGGGAGTATTTTGATGAAATTGTGATGGGATTGCTCAAAGATGAACATTAATTGTTATTAGTGTGGTATAATTTGATCTGAAACAATGTTAAAAATATCTTGATATAAGGGGGGAATATAGATGATGGAGTCTTTAAAAGAGATTGAACAGCTTATAGAAACGCTTTCGGGAAAGTACAATGCAATCAAGGCCGAACAGAATAAGGTAAAGGAAGAAAAAGAAAAAGCACTTGCCGATTACAGGGAACTCTTTGTGGAGTATGAGAAGGTCTGTAAAGAAAAAGAAGATATGCAAAGAGTAATAGACTCGTTAAGATTGAAAGCTGAAGAAGCCGAAACTAGACTTCAGCAGATAAAAAAATCGATTATGGACAAAATAAATGCTGAGCAGACTTAAGGATAACATTTTAGAACGATTAGTAATGTTTTATATTCTGTATGTTAACAAATGAGAGATAGAATAATCGGA
>CALMRR010000387.1 GCA_937871925.1 uncultured Petrotoga sp. | reverse complement strand
TCACTCTTCGGACGCGGGTTCAACTCCCGCCGCCTCCACCATTGGACGCAGTTGCATATACATTGCCTGCGTCTTTATTATTTACGGCAGAATTATATCTATAAACTACTCTTTAGGGGTGAGTATGAATCAATATGATATCAAAATGCGTCTTTATCGGTCAATTTTATTTGTTGGTGCACTTTTATCTGTTATATGTATTATAGGCAACTATCTTTCATCTTTTCCTTTTTGGCCAAATCTTAAGTGGATTGTGCTATTTCTTACTACCGTAACTTCTTATTTGTTTTCAAAAAGCAAAAACTATAATAAAGTATTCATGTTCGGATTTTTTTTCTTTCTCATATGGATTTTTTTTCCATTTGCTTTCTTGGACTCTGGCGGAAGCAACAATAACGCTATCGGCTACGCTTTTCTTCTTCTTATAACAGTAACTTACCTTTTCGGCGGATGGAAACGTTTTTTCCTTATATTTTCCCTCATAGGTATTTTCATGATCTTACATGCCGTTGAATTTTATTTTCCTCATTTGATTACAGCTTATCCTGCCAATGCGCAGTTCACAGACAGAATGATTCAGATACCTTTATTGTTGTTTGCTTCATTTATGATAATTTTGAGATTCGCACGTGAGTATGAAGCCGTTAACATAAAACTCGATGACTACGCGAAATTTGACGAGCTTACGGGACTATATAACAGAAGAATGTTCAACGGAGAGATGGAAGAAGCTATGAGAAACAAAAAAGAAGAAATATTTCTTGTTCTTCTGGATCTTGATAATTTCAAGAAAGTAAATGACAGATGCGGACATATCATCGGTGATGAGGTATTAAAAAAACTGGCAGATTTTTTAAGGAAATTTCTAGGTCAGGGCAGAAATATTGTGAGCAGGTGGGGTGGCGACGAGTTTGCTGTAATATACTATGGAACCAGGATAGCATTGTTTGAAAAGCTTGAATGTCTGAAAAAAGAGTTTAAAGAGTATGTATCTTTCTATGAGAAAACAACCGGAATAAGCGCAAGCATTATAGAGCTGGCTTTATACGAAAATGTCTCTCAAATACTTATCGCTGCAGACCAGGAACTTTATAAAGAAAAAGCCAGGAACGGTAAGTAATTCGAAAAATCTATTTAAGCCATAGATAGGGGAGATACTCTTCAAAAATACAGCATTTATAAGATAAAAATCGCAATAGTGGGAGATTATTCTAAATATACCGGTAAGCCACTTAAAGACTTCATTTGCGAAAGCAACAAAGGAAAGGATTTCTTTTTTGTATCAACAGTTGAGGAAGCAATTGATAAACTAAGACAAAAATAAGTATACACTATCTTCAATAAATAACATTACTTTTATAAAATCCAGAATTTTTTCAGGATTTTATTATTGTTGATAATATTTAATGATCAATATTTTTTGTAAATAAAAAATTGCATTTGCATCTTATTATAGTTACGTTGTATAAATTATAGCAAAAAGGAGGATACGAGTATGAATTTCAAAGTGTCTCCGTAAAAAGCGAAATGCTTACTTTGATAAGAGGACAAAAACTACCGATCTTCTGTGGAAATGGTCTGAACTAAAACAAGTTTGCTGTTCAAATAGCAAAGAAAGTAAAAATTAAGTGCACATAAGATTTATAGAATTTTCTCCAATAAAACAAATAAAGACCGTTATGGCCTCTATTTGTTTTCCTGGTTGTCTTCTTCTATAAACTCAAGATCCTCTTCTTCTAATTCTTCTTCATCCTGAAGTTCTTCCCACTTTGAAGAAATCTTCTCAAACTCCTTATCGTCTTCTATGGAGTCTATTATAACCTCTTCACCGTTTTTGGACACCTTAAAAGCCACAGTATCGCCGAATGTAATCTCTTCAGGATTATCGTTTTCTTCGTTTACGAAAGCCTCATTACATATCCAGTAAGTACTTCCGTCCATTTCTATTTCCTTTAAAAGCATAAAACTATGTTCTTCACCTTCTTCGTTATTAATCGTAAAAACTTCAAATTCCTGCATTCTTTTCCCTCCGTTTCCTCTATTTTATATAGTTTATAATAAATTTGATTACTATTGCTCTCAGTAAATGTAAATTAATATTTACAAAAAAAGGAGGTTAATAATTTAACCTCCTTAGCGATTATTTGTGAACCTTTTCTTTTAAATCGTTACCGGGTTTAAACTTTGGAACTTTTCTTGCAGGTATTTTAATCTCTTTCTTAGTCTGAGGATTTACGCCCTTTCTAGCTTTTCTAGAAGAAACAGTGAACGTGCCGAAACCGACAAGTTTAACGTCCTCGCCCTCTGCCAGTTTATCTGATACCAGTTCGATGAAAGAATCCACAAATTCCATAGTATCCTTTTTGGAAAAACCTACCTTTTCTGATAAAACATCTACAAGTTCTTTTTTGTTCATTTTCTGCACCTCCCATGAATATACTTCAAAATCACACGAAGTAAATTTTATCACAAAAAAAAGATAACTTCAAGCCTAAATATGCGGTCTTTGCTTATTATCAAAATAACCTGGCTTTTGGTATAATATAATAAAGATAAAAATTTAGGAGGAGCAAGCGATGAATATAAAAAGAGCAATTATATCTGTTTATAATAAGAACGGACTTGAAAAACTAGGAAGATTTCTTTTTGACAACGGTGTAGAGATAATAAGTACAGGTGGAACGGCGGAGTATCTTATAAACCAAGGTGTACCTGTAAAAAAAATATCAGAATATACAGGTTTTCCGGAAATTCTTGAGGGAAGAGTGAAAACTCTTCATCCTAAGCTTTTTGGAGGAGTACTTGCCAAATGGGAGAAAAAAAACCAGGAAGAAGAGCTCATAAAATATAATATTCCTATAATAGACATGGTTGTAGTGAATTTTTATCCCTTTGAGGAAGTTGCCCATAATACGTCGGTAGAAAAAGAACTTATGGAGAACATCGATATCGGTGGAGTTGCACTTATCAGGGCAGCAGCAAAAAATTACAGGGATGTAGTACCGATAATAGATCCTAAAGATTACGACGATATAATATACAGCATACAGGAATGTGGTGATGTACCTTTGCATAGCAGAAGAAAATTGGCTTTGAAAGCTTTTTATGAAACTGCTAAGTATGACTGTGCAATTCATCATGAACTTTCCGAACTTTACGCTACGGAAAAATTTGAAAATGTGTTTTTTGAGATTATGGGCAATCTCAGATATGGTGAAAATCCGCTTCAAGAGGCTACATTACTTAAGTTTGCGCAAAAGGAAAGCATTCTTGATAATATAGAAAATATAACCAAGCACAAGATTCCTACCTTAAGGGCGGTCAAAGATCTGAGAATTCTTTATAAGTTTGCCCTAAAAACAGATAAACAGATTCTTGCTTTTGCCAAAAAAGGAACTTTTGTTTTCGCATATATTAATCCGGATAAATCAGATTATGACCTCTTTCTTAAGAATATCGATAATCTTAGGGGCGGAGTAGTATATACTGACAGTCCGGAGATGATAAAAAGCCTTAAAAATCACCAGATTGATGCTGTACTCACTTCTGCTGATGTTGAAAAGGATATGCTCATAGGATATAAGTCTATGGTTTTCAAAATGAAAAAAGCGGAAATAAAACTCACCAAAGAGTACATTATAGACCAGGATCTCGTAGTAATACAAGAGTACAGGGACATATCAATAGATGGCGAAGAAGAAATAAAAATGGGATTTGAAGTAGCTCGTGAACATAAATCTGATTCGGTGGTGTATATAAAAGGAAATAAAATTTATTCCGGTATTCAGAGCGCACTGAACAGAAATTATGCTCTTATCCTCCTTCAGGCAATAGTAAGTGATCTGGGAAATACTCTTGAAGGAGGAACTATAATCTTTGATTCTGCAATTAACAGCGAAAATTTAGTCAATAAGATAAAAGAACTTAAAATAGAAAGGGTGATTGTACCCCCAGCCCTTCCGTCAGATGCAAAATTTCTTTCAGAACTGGCACAGAGCCATATTGATGTTGTTACAACACAAGCCAGATATCATAGGTACTAGAATCTCTAAGCTTTAAAATTATTCAATAGTATTGAATTTTTTTTAAAGTATGGTATAATTCATTCAGTGGACCTACGCGTGGCCGGGTCCCACGCAACGGGGAGCTGTGAATCTGGTCAGGCCCGGAAGGGAGCAGCCATAAGCAGATTTCTTTGTGTGCCGTGGGGATACTCGGCCACCTTTATTTTTTGGAGGACAGGCATGAAAAAAACTTTTCTTTTAGTTTTTATAATGATTCTTAGCTCTTTCAGTATAGCGGGTACTTTCTTGTCTTTAGGCACCTATGATGGTTTAGGAGTGGGATATAACGATCAATCCAATTATCTTAGGATTTCCATGAAGGACATGTCTTTTTCTTCAAAAGTAAAGTTTTTTAATCATTATGAAGCTTACCTGGCAGTTAATTTTTTATTTAATAAACCTGTCGAAAACAATAACTTAGGTGCCGGTCTGAGAATTATATCCCAAAATTTCTCTTTTGACGGAGGCTTTTGGAACTCTTTTTTTGATAAACAGAAGGTAGGAGAAGACGAAATTATCGGTCAATTTGGAATGAAAATTGGCACAGATATAAACGTTAGCAATCTTCTTGCAGGTGTGGCGCTTAATTACGCAATGATGAATGTAACTAAAAACGAATCAGGTTTGAACTACTATATTCAGGCTCTTCCTATAGAGTTAGGTTTCATCAGAGGATTTTCCGGATATGTAGGATACAGGTTATTTTCAAAGGATGATTTCAAGACTGATTTTATAATTAATTTTTCAGGAAAATATTCGGTTATTCCCGGAGGAATGGTTTTTTACAAAATAAGCACTAATAATGATATTAACTATAGTTTCTCACTTAATGTTGACGGTTTAAGATTTTAATACGGAGTGATCTTATGGATAAAAAGAAGAAAAAGAAAGTTGAAAAAACTGAAGAAGTACAGGTTATGGGACCAGAAGAGCTTGCACATCTTTCTGTTAAAGATGTGCTTGGAATTTTTTCTTCAAAAAAAGAAGAAAAAATTGTACCAGAAGAGAAAGTACAGAAGTTTGAGCACTACTATACCCCGGAACCTACCTCGGAGCTGCATACTAAGATAATACAGATTGAACTGAAAAACGGCCATGTCTATAATTTTACTGCACCCAGCGGAGTTTACGGTAAAAAGAGAGTCGATAAGGCAACAGAGCTTCTGGTCAATAATGCTGAGATAAGAGGTAAAAAGCTTTTGGATATTGGCTGTGGCTATGGAGTAATAGGAATAACTTTAAAAAAGGAAAATCCTTTCCTGCAGGTTTATATGAGCGATATAAACAAAAGAGCAGTTGAATTTTCC
>CALMRR010000386.1 GCA_937871925.1 uncultured Petrotoga sp. | reverse complement strand
TAATGAAAACCTTTATGTGCTGTATGACCGTAACAGCAGTATAAGCTTTGAAGTGGAACGGTCGGAATATCAGTTGTGCCTTAAGATACCCCAAGAAAAATTCAGAGAAAACACGCTTATAAGCGATGAGATCTTTTTTTGTGAGGAGCAGGATCTTCAATACTTTATAAGTGCGATGAAGGATCTCAGAAAGTTTCGCAGGCAGAACTTTTTTTTTCAAAAAATAATAGCCTTGTCAGCCGAATATGAGGAAGAATCATGTAAGTTTAATAATAATTAGAAACGGAGACGGGTATGTCAAAAATAAATGTGGTGAAAATCACTGTAAATAAACTGAAAACTGTTTTTGTGCTTAAAAACGAAAATAGTTCCATTCTTATAGACACATGCCATAGAAATCAGAGACTCCAATTTTATAGCATCTTGGAGAATCTTGAGATAGAAATAGCCAAAATCAAACTTATAGTTATTACTCATGCCCATACCGACAACTATGGTGTAGCTTCCGAAATAAAAGAGCTGTACGGTATTCCTGTGTTGGTTCAGAGACAGGATGCCAACAGGATGATAAGAGGAGTGTCCGCCGATTATAAACCCGTAGGGATAAGAGGAAGGATATTTTCCAAGTACTTCTATAGGGAGTCCTGTTGTCCCAAAGCGATTAAAGTTGAACCGGATATTATAGTTGATGATTCATATGATCTCAGCGATTTTGGTATTTCTGCCACAGTATTTCATACTCCAGGTCATACTTGCGGATCTTTAAGCGTCCTTACCAAGGATGGCGATCTTATTCTTTCCGATCAATTTCAGGTGAAAAAAGGCATTCCGTCCAGGATTACAGCGCCTTTGATATGTTATGACCTCAAACAGTCCATCTTTTCCCTGAAAAAAATGTCCGATTACGCTCCCAGAAAAATATACACAGCAAGCGGATATGAGCTTTCCTATAGTGAATTGCAGCGGTTTATTATAAAACATGAGGGTACTTTATGAGGAAAAAGAAGTTTATTCTGATATCTTTAATTGTAGTATTGGTATTTATGATCTCAGGATGTGTTATTTTCCCGTCTGAGCTTTCATCGGTATATCTTCCAAAAGGCAATTATGATAAAGCTCTTTTTTTTCGTACAGATGTAAGTAATGTAGAGTTCAATGGCTTACCGCTTGAGAAAAAAGAGGGATATTATGTGCTTGCCTATGAAAAAGCTGCCGGGTTAGACTACGGAACTGTCAGATATGAAAGTTCAAACGGACAGATGCATACTGAGAAGGTTTTTTTCCGTGATACATCGTTTCAGATGGTCATATACTCAGGAGGAGATAACAGCCTTACATCATGGACAGATCATATCTGGGAGGATCTGTCCGAAATATGTGATGCTGTTGCAAACAGTTCCCTAAATATGACGGTTAACTTCATTGCCGATTATAAAAGTAAACCGGACAAGCTTTGGACTGTTTATAAGTTTGAAGGAAGTTATGCATGTATTGAAAGACTTATTGAAACATATAACAACGCAGAAGCGGAGATTGATTCGGGCAGCTGTGAGACTGCTGAAAGCATAATTTTAAAAGTAGCTTCTGAAAATAAAAAAACCGATCTGTTTCTAGACTTCTGGAATCATGGAAGCGGCTGGTTGGATGAAAGCTATGTAAAGAGTATGAAATCAATAGTTCAGGATAGTACTTCCGGAACTTTTCTTAAAATAGGAGATGTAAGAAGGATTTTATCATCGCTTAAGCAAAAGCGCGGAAGAAACACGGATATAGTGGGATTCGATGCCTGCAGCATGTCATGTCTTGAAGTAATTTATGAAGTATCTGAGCTGGCTGATTATTTTGTGGGCTCTGTTTTTCTTGAAGATGTCCAGGGATGGCACTATGAATTTTTAAAAGAGTACAGAGGAGATAATGAAGAACTTTTAAAA
>CALMRR010000385.1 GCA_937871925.1 uncultured Petrotoga sp. | reverse complement strand
TGAAATGCCGGTGTTTCCGGACCTTTCATCAAACTTTCTATGTGTTTGGCAAAATGCATTGGTATAAACTGCCACACGGTAGTCGTTGCAATTTCTTTTATTTCCATGCTGAACTTTATGCATATTATCTCAGCTTCATCATTTGATTCAATAGGAGGAAATTTTGTATCTCCATTATCAAAGTCAAGTATGCTTACAGTCGGCGGAGTGATATCGACTGGTGTTTTTATAAATTCAGCCATTGCAGTTGCTGCTGAACCCATCATCTGATTCATGGCTTCGCCAGCTGCACTCATTCCCAGCTCATCAAGCTGAACCTCAGCAGGAAGATCCCCATTGCCGCCCATCATAAGGTCAGCAATAATCTGAGCTATTCTTGCAGGCATAACAAAAGTATTCAAACCTTCAAGACCCTTTTTATAGTTTATGGTTATAACCAACTGCTGGCCTGAGAACTTTGTTTTTATATCTTTAAACTTTATTATGCTTGCATCAGGAGATGTAATACTAACTTTTTTTCTAAGAAGAGTGGACATGGTCGTTGAACCGGCACCCATAGCTATGTTGCCAATTTCACCCATCATATCCAGCAATGGATTGTTGTCAGGCTGCTTTACCTCATCTGAATTAAGCCCGTTAAGCAAAGAGTTCAGTTCATCCTGGGTTAAAAATTCGTCTCCTAACATAATCACATACCCCCTTTGTCCGAATCGCCTTCACGGGGTTTATCGGTCTTGAATTTTTCATTTAGTACTTTTGTAAGAAATGTCTTTTCAAGTAACTGTTTATTTTCTTTTTCTATCTGTACTGCATAAAAACCTTTGTTAGTTCCTACTTTTGACTTAAAAATGGATACTCCCTGAACATCAAAATCTATAGGATCCTGGTAGAAAGAATCAAGCCTCACTACATCACCTATCTGTAGTTTGAGCATATCAGAGATACAGATATCTGTTTTTCCAAGGACTGCAGTAAGGTCAAGCTTTGAAAGCATAAGCATATTCTTTAGCTTTTCCTGTACCTCAGGAGATTTTTTAGCTGTCTGTGTCCACATTCTGGTTGAAAGCTTATCACTTATAGGCTCAAGTGTAGAAGAAGGAAAACAAATATTCATAAAACCCTGAACATCCCTGATTGTTATTGATAAGGTAACAAGTATGGTCATTTCGTTTGGAGGAGCTATCTGTATAAATTGAGGATTGGTTTCAATTTTTTCGAGACTTACTTCAAAAGGTTCTATAGTGCTCCATGCCTTTGAAAGAGCTCCGAGCATTACGGAAGATTCTTTTCTTAGTATAGCCGTCTCAACATCGGTAGGAGTTCTTATCTCTTCAAGAGTGCTGCCCGGTCCGCCAAGAAGTCTGTCTATCATAGCATAACCTATATCCAGGCCAACCTGAAGTATCGCATTGCCGGCAAGAGAGGATGTCGAAAAAACTGCAATATATGTAGGGGAAGTTAAAGATTGCTGAAACTCTGAAAAAGTTATCTGATCGATGCTTGCATAATTTATATCTACAAATGTTCTGCACCTTCCTGAGAGATATGTTGAAAGCTCCCGGGCAAAATTTTCATGAACAAGCTGCAGAGTACGCTGCTGTTCTCTGGAAAACTTAACAGGGCGTCTGAAATTATATTCTCTTACTTTTTTTTCTTCAAAAGGTTTTTCAGAACCTTCACTTTCACCCTCAGGTGCTGTCATGTTCTTTAACAGCTTATCAATTTCATCCTGGGATAGCTTGTCGCCTTCGACCATATAGGCACCTCTCTATTGATTCTGGGAGATTGTAAGAATTATAAGAATAACACTCAGAACCCCTATTTTTTCTCTTTCTCCTGTATATCCGGTTATCTCATTCACGGCATCTTTTATCTGCTTTTTTATAAGTTCCTGGCCTGTCGGGTTCGTAACCTCCGAAGAAGTTTTATTAAGGAAGATCGTCCTTACGGCATCAAGTATCTCCAGTTTGTTTGTACCTATTGAAGAACGGCATTCTTCACTTCCAACTTTGTAGTACAGTGCATCAACAATGGCAACATCCTTTCCGCCTTTGAGCATCACAGGATAACGCGCGCCTTCCCTGATCATTTCGGCCTGAACTACCAAACCTGTAGTCCCTGTAGTTCCGGTAGAAGCTGCAGCATCTGCAGCTTTTTGTACATTCTGCCCCAAAAGTGTTATTATAAGAAATGATGTCCCTGCAGAAACCACCAGAGTTACTACGACGACTATTATTATCATCAGTAAAAAATTATTTCCACCTTTTTTCTTACCCTCTTGCGGTACCGGATTTTCCTGAGCCATAATTAATCCTCCTATCTTACCCTTTGTCTGAGTATAAGTAAGTCTACTCTTCTATAATCTTCTCTTAATTTTTCTTTTGCACTTTCATACTCTTTATCGATGGAAGCAAGCTTATCCTTTAACTCCTGTGCTGTCATGGAACCTTTCTGAAAATCAAGACTAAGAATATCACGAAGGTTATCGTTGGAAACTTTAAGCTCATCCATCTCTTTGAGAATGTCAGCATCTCCCCTTCCTATAGGAAAAAACCTTGTCGGTTCATAAAAGTAGTTAATATCAAACTGTCCGCTTTTGATCTGACCCACAAGTTCAACCAGACGCCTGTCCTTAAGCTCTCCTGTTATAAAATAAGCTACACTGGCGGCGCGGGCATTCGAAAGATGCCAGTTTGAAGGATATATGCTAGTCGATAAAACTGGTCTTTCATCGGTATATCCATATACTTCTATATCGTTCGAAGTATGTTCAAGTATGATTGTACTTATAAGATACAGCAACTCTTTTGCTTTTTTTGTAAGCTGTGCGCTACCTGTCTCAAAAAACGCATAATCCTTTATATGTATTATGGTACCCCTGTCAGTCTCTTCTATGGT
>CALMRR010000384.1 GCA_937871925.1 uncultured Petrotoga sp. | reverse complement strand
AAGATCAAAACTGAAGGAAACTACCTAAATTTAGTAATTGCAATGATTTTCTTGGGAGTTGCTCTGGCATCAAAGTTTGGACTCTCTAGTTTGCTGACGCTTATGGCAACAGGTTCTATTATCTCAACCGTTCTTCCAACAGCGCAGATGCCTTTTAGTGTGATAGAACCGATTACAGTGCCTATATTTTTAATGTTTTTTGTTCTTTCGGGCTCAGATCTAAGCTTAAAAGCAGTAGGCGGAGTCGGATTAATAGGACTTGCCTACATAGTTGTAAGGGTTATAGGAAAATGGTTGGGAGCTTATACGGGAGCAAGGATTTTTAAGATGCCCCTAGCTGTTCAGAAGTACTTGGGATATACATTGGTGCCTCAAGCGGGCGTTGCCCTTGGACTTTCATATATTGCCATGCAGACCGTTCCGCCTCCTCACGGACCGGAGATACGGACTATAATTCTGTGTGCTACCGTAATATACGAACTGTTAGGACCTTTAGTCGCCAAGAAGGCGTTGCAGCTGGCCGGAGAGATAAAAAATAATTAGGACAGCTGAAAAATAATCCCGGGCTCAGGCCCGGGATTTGTTGTTAATAACTTAGAGTTAATTTTCTTTCTGAAATCTCTTCTTTTACTGTCTTTATAAAATCGTCAAGATTCACATTTTCTGCGGTATTTCCGTTCCTGGTTCTGATATTAAGCGGCTGACCGGAAGCTTCTTTTTCACCGAATACTATCATATAAGGAACCTTTCTCAGCTGTTCCTCTCTTACTCTGTAATTAACAGTTGTATTTGATTTGTTGACACTTACACGTATACCCTGTAAATCAAACTTCTTGGCAAATTCGTCAGCCTGATCATTGAACTTTTCCGAAACCGGTATTATAGAGACCTGTTCAGGCATCATCCATGTTGGGAATGCACCCGCAAAGTTCTCAATGAGAATACCAAAAAAACGTTCAAGCGATCCGAATATGGCTCTGTGAATCATAACCGGCCTTATCTGTTCACTTTCTGGTCCTACATAAGTAAGCTCAAACCTTTCAGGCATCTGGAAGTCAAGCTGGATAGTCCCGCATTGATGCTTTCTGCCCAAAGAATCAGTTAAGTAGAAATCTATCTTTGGCCCATAGAAAGCTCCGTCACCCTCATTTACTGTATACTTGTTGCCGGACTCCTCAAGAGCTTTTTTAAGAGCTGCGGTCGCTATATCCCATGTTTCGACATCCCCCATGTGGTCTTGCGGCATAGTACTCA
>CALMRR010000383.1 GCA_937871925.1 uncultured Petrotoga sp. | reverse complement strand
CTTCTCTTTTTACACTTTCACAGACACGCTCCTTGGATAAAGGATAGTCCATTATGACCAAAAGAATTTCTCCGGGCTCAAGCTCTTTAAGACAGTTCTTGGTCTGTATGTCAGGCACAGGACATAGCTCGCCTCTGACATCAAGTATCTTATCGGGTTTTATTTCATCCGGATTTTTGAACTCTACGGCAAAAATTTCAATATTCTTGCCTTTTACCATTCTGGTTCCTTTAAGGCCGGAAAGCATTTTTATGGAGCTTTCAAGCATATCGTATATATAAGGGGAAGCCAAATCATACCTTTGCGTATTGCTCTGCGCAAAAGAAGTAATCAGACCGTTTACTTCAAGAAATTTAAGGCTTCTGTAGACGCTTGAAATATCCATATCCAGACGTGTGGCTATTTCGGTCGCTGTAGAACACTGATCCTTAAGAAGCACAAGTATCTCCAGTCTTGATTGATTTGACATTATCTTGAACAGTTCCGGAAGGCTTAAAGATTGAATCTTTGAGTTTATGAAAGAATCCTTCATCAAAAGTTATCTCCTGAATATAATATACATTTAAATATTATATCAAATTTTAAAAGCACAGCAGGAAGCAAAAATGCTTCCCCTGAGCATTAGAAACCGAATAAACAAGGTTAACCTATGGATTTTTCATTTTTCTCAATTAAATCAATTAATTGATTATAATCAACCAACTCCATGACAGAGTCCTCGGGACTATAGCCTCTGGATAAAAAATCTTCCTTTAAAGCAAAGAAATTACCCTTATAATTCTTAACTTCTTTCTTTAAAGCCCAAAACACGCCATTCTGTATAAATACTACCGCATCATCTTCCCTTGAATTTTCCAGCTTTATTTTTTCTGCTGGATGGTCAAATCCATATTTTATAAGTATCATAGTCATAAGAACACCTCACATGAATATAACAAATTCATTATCATGAAACAGGGCATCAAGATCTTTCTTTTCAAGTATCTTAGCTTTAAAACCATCATCCAAACTTTTTACACAATATTTTTCAAGATCCTCTTTTACTGTCAGAACAGAGGTCTCGTATCTGTCGATAAACTTTTGAACCATCTTTATAGGAAGAAGACCAAGATTTTCGGGTTTGCTGTCCTTTGCAAGAGCAGTGCAGGCCTCATTTATAAGCAACACTGACGGCTCTATATCTTCGCCGTACATTCCGAATGCCGTTCGGAAAGCTTCGTTTACCCATATTGAACCTACCGGTGACTGATAAACTACAAAAAGAATTTTTTTCATTGCTCTCCTCCTATGCCATTAAGTTTATAAAACGGTCTGAAGAAACTATAAGCTGTGCAAGCTCGGGGAGCCCGCTTGACCGTGCGCCTTTTATTATGGCATCCTGTGAAACACCTCTGTAATCCATACATATTCCGCATATATCAACAGTAAGATTCTTTTTTTCTATGAGATCCTCAAGTTTTTTAGGTATATTCCTGTCCATTCTTATGGGCTTGACTTTGGAATTAATTGCAAGAACTGAGTCGCAGAATAAAAATATATCAACCTTATGACCTTTGTCTAGGGCTGCTTCAGCAATTTTTATTGCAGTGTCCAGATCCTCGTAGGTATAGGGCTGAACCATTACCTGAATGGTTATAAGCATAGATAGTCCTCCTGTTTTTTAAAGTAAGAGCACGGTTTCCCGTGCTC
>CALMRR010000382.1 GCA_937871925.1 uncultured Petrotoga sp. | reverse complement strand
AAGTGATACTTTCTTCGGTTCCGGCTCCGGTCGTAAAAAGTTACTACAGATCCGATTCCGGCTCTGATTTTGCTAGAAAGATTTTTAAGAGTGTTTTGGACTCAGTTAATGTTGAATTTTATAAACGAATCTCTTCAGCAGAGTATACACTGCAGGTTCAGGAACTGAATAAAAAAGCCTCGGAAAATTTTTCCTACAAGGATTACCTTTTCCCAAGCGTCCTTTTAATGCCAATTCTTACAGTATCCATATTCAATACACCACTTTCACTTGCCTATTCGATAGAAAAGGGTATTACCAAAAAGATTTTTACAACCCCTATACGCAGCGGCCATTTCTTAACTGTTGTTATTTTGGAAAATCTTATTCTTTTGGGTATTTCTATCTTACTCATATATATTGAAGGCAAACTAATGGGAGTGAGTCCTAAAGCATTCAGTGCGAAGTATATTGCTTATCTTTTTATGAACGTTATTACTTTAATTTCCGTAGGATTGCTTATGCTTTCGGTTTTTAGAAAGCTTTCGGCCGTCAATGTAGCGGCAAATATTCTTTATCAGTTGATGATGTTCCTTGGAGGTCTTTTCTTTGATGTCAGCCATACTCCGATGATTATACGATGGTTCGTTTATATTAATCCGGTATCATATATGGCTCAAGGATTAAGAAATATAATAAACGGTACGCCACTGGGATTTTTAAATTATTTTGTTCCCTTAGTTTGGATTGGCGCCTGCATAATAATTTTTTCTTTGAACTTCAAGAAGGTGATGAACTATGAATAATAGATTTCTCAATCTTGTGAAATTCTTTTTTCTTGAAACTTTTAAAAATAAATCTGAAGTTTTTTACACCATGTTTTTTCCAGTTATTTTTCTTCTTTTGTTCGGTTTTATTTTTGGCTTGGGAGATACACAGCACCAAGAAGAGAATTTTGAATATGGATTAGTTTTTTCTTCTGGTTACTTGTCTGATACAAATCAAAGCTCCGAGAGTGCATATGATACTGTAAAAGCTTTTTTTGATCCAAATAAGCTTGATATCTATGCAGATAA
>CALMRR010000381.1 GCA_937871925.1 uncultured Petrotoga sp. | reverse complement strand
TCTTTATTGGCATTTTTCTTCGAAGGGGTTTTAAGTTAAAGTACCTGCTTTCTCAGGCTTTTAAAGGAGGAAAGAAGGCCTTTGTGGTTCTCCAAATTTTTGTGCTTATCGGTGCCATAACCGCAGTTTGGATGTCAAGCGGAACTGTTCCGGCAATAGTTTTCTATGGAATGCGGCTTTTGAATCCTTATATATTTATTTTTTCATGCTTTGTTCTGAGTGCCTTTGTTTCAATGCTTATAGGAACATCCTTTGGAACCGCCAGCACTATAGGAATTGCTCTGATAATAATGGCAAGGAGCGGCGGAATAAGTCCTGAACTTGCTGCAGGAGCTATAATTTCCGGAGCCCTTTACGGAGACAGGTGCTCACCAATGTCTTCGAGTGCCAACCTTGTTGCAACTCTGACGGGAACAGATTTATTCAGAAACATTAAAAACATGTTTAAAACAGCCTGGCTTGCAACTTTAATCACCCTAGGCATCTATATGATCTTTTCAGTTTTCAATCCTTTAAATACATCAGACAGCACCATTGTTTTTCATATAGCTAAGACCTTCAGAACCGATCTATTGGTATTGCTTCCAGCGTTTATAATTATTATTCTTTCTTTCTTCAGAGTAAATGTAAAACTTTCAATGCTTGTAAGTATAGTTGCAGGATTTTTAATAAGTATTTTCTTTCAAGGATACTCTTTTTTTGAGGTACTTGAGTTTTCTGTCGGAGGCTTCTTCCTTGAAAAGGATAATCCGCTTTTTAAAATTATTTCTGGCGGTGGCATACTTTCAATGCTTAAAGTGGCTCTTATAGTTTTTTTTTCATCAACAATAACAGGATTGTTCGAGGGAACCGATGCTTTCTCTTTTATAGACAAATACATGGAAAGAGTCAAAACAAGAAGCGGAACTCTCTTTTCAACTATAATCGTGAGTATAGTTTCTGCTGTGTTTGGATGTACTCAGGTTATGGCTATAATCTTGACAGAACAGATCGTAAAAAAAACCTATAAAAAGAAAAATCTTGACAGTTACGAACTTGCCGTTGATATTGAAAATACTGCTGTTGTTCTGTCTCCGCTTATCCCGTGGAATATAGCGGGTCTTGTTCCAGCAACAACTTTAGGAGTAACAAGCGGATTTATACCTTTTGCTTTTTATCTTCTGGTTCTTCCAGTGGTTTATTATCTAAACCTCTGGAAAAAAGACAGAAATATAGCATAAATGTATATTTTAATCTCAAATGTGATAAAATATTTTTAAGACGGTTATTTTTTCTTGACAGTAGTTCGGAAGTTCATGCAGACTTCTCCGAACACGGAAACATTCTTAAATGGGGGTAAGATTGGTTATGGATTCCAATATTTTTTGTGACAGATGCAATAAGTATGTTGAAGCAATAAAAAAAGAGGAAACTATTCCGATGACCATAAAAGGGGAGATTATTCTTTTTAACGGTGTACGCACCTTCTGCCCAGTATGCAAATCCAACCTTTATGTTGAAAGCATTCATTCAGAAAACATGGAAAAAGGCTTGCAGCTCTACAGAAAAAAACATGATCTTGTATCTCCTTTGGAGATTAAAGAGGTACGAAAACTTTACGATATTTCGCAATCACTTTTTTCAAAGATACTGGGAATAGGAGAAGCTACCATACGCCGTTATGAAACCGGTATGATTCCATCCAAAGTGAACTCTGCTATCATAAAGCAGGCAAGGTCACCTAAAACTTTTATGAGCTTTGTTGAACAGAATAAAGAAAATATTTCTCCTGAGGATTACGAAAAAATCTCTGTGGTAGTAAAAAATCTTTTATCTGATATAGATAGCAAAAAACAAAAATCAGAGATTCAGCAGATACATAAAAGTTATGATATGCAGAAAATTTTTTACATAATACATCATATAATAGGTTTTTCCTCAGAGAATAACTTTATTAAAATACTTAAGCTTATGTGGCTTATTGACTACTTTTACTACAAAAAAAATTACAGGTATTTTTTCAGTTCGCAGCCTGAAGAAAAACTTCCATATAAACATATTTTTGAAGAAAAACTTTTGTTCATCGCAGCTTTTTTGGCCAAGAACAAGGAATTTGAAGTAAAGATGCTTGAGGATGATGACGGAGTTCTGGAGATACTTATAAAATCAAAAGAAGCTGATCCTAACTACAGAATTTTTGAAGAGGACCTTTCTTTCGTAAACCAGATTCTTTCAGAGTATTCGGGTAAAAGCAATTCAGAGCTTAAAAAGATCATGATGGACCTAATAAATCAGGGAGGGGTGATAAGATGAGGAAAGATATAAAAGGCGATACGGTAAGGGTTTATCTTGAAGGCTCACTTGATATTTCCAACTCCAAGGCATTGGAAGCAGAGTTGAACGATATTAAGACTAAAAACTATAAAAAAGTCATATTCGATATGATAGGTCTTAATTATGTTGACAGTAGCGGAATAGGAAAGATTTTTTATTTTTTCACAAGCTATAAAAAAACGGGCGGCGAAGTAGAGATACAAAACGTTAAAAGCCCCAAGGTTAGAGAAGTAATCGAACTGATAAAAATGGACAAAATAATAAAAATATCGTAACGGAGAGGCTCTCTCTCCGTTATTTTTATGAAAATAGCTTTGAGGATAAATCCTGATTAGATGGAAAATCTTTTTTTACATCACCGTCAAAAACAAGTTTTACCTCGCTGACGCCTTTAAAAGTACCCAGAACATTTATCTTTAATTCACTCAGATACTTTCTTGTAATCTGATACTCCATTGAAGACTCAGAGGGAAAAAATATCGTAAGCTTACCTTCAGAAATTTCGTATGTGTTGTTCTTCAGCGCAAAGAAAAGTCCCAGATTCATTTTTGAACTTTCATTAGCAAGCTTTTGAAGCATAAGTTGATAGTCACCTCCGCAAGTTTGTTCTGAATCTTCAGTAAAAAAGCTTTGCTCAAGAGAATTAATCGACTCGTTTATCAGATTAGTTTCATATTTGATATCTAATTTTTTATACCCGTATGCAAGCGATGTAACATATATTTCAAAGACAGCTTTTTTATTCTCACTGTACTTAAGTTCTTTACTTACTTCATTCAATTCACGTACAAGTTTTACGAGAGCATAATTTTTATCGTTCTTTATCTTTATAAAAAGCTTTTCGATACTCTGTTCTATAAGTGCTTCAGGTTCTTTTCCGCTTTCAAAAAGATCAGATGAGAGTCTCAAAAGGTTATCAACATCTCCAGAGATCAAAAAGTTTATAAACTCTTCAACCATATCATCATCAAAAAGTCCCAGAATACTAAGTGTTTCAGATGAAGTAACTTCCTTTGAACAGAACTTCATTACCTGTTCAAAAAGCGAAAGAGCATCTCTGGCTCCTCCTTTTGCTCTTTTAGAGATAACGTTCAGGGATTTTTCATCGATTGTAACTCCCTCCTGGGCGCTTACTTTTCTTAGAAGCATGACTATATCTTTTTCCCGGATATTTTTAAAGCTTATAAGCTGTGATCTTGAGATTATCGTCTGAGGAACCTTTTCCAGATTGGTTGTCGCTAATATAAATACCACATGCTCCGGAGGTTCTTCAAGAGTTTTCAAAAGCGCATTAAAAGCTTCTTTAGTAAGCATATGAAACTCATCTATTATGTATACCTTGTATTTTCCGTGAACAGGACGGTAGTTTGTAGAATCCCTGATTTCTCTTATCTCATCAATTCCCCTGTTTGAAGCTGCATCCAGTTCAATTACATCCATAAACGAACCTTCATCTATTGCTTTACAGTTGCCGCAGTTGTTGCATGGATTATATCCCTCAGGATCGCAGCAGTTAAGAACTTTTGCAAGAAGCCTTGCTGTACTCGTTTTACCGGTTCCCCTGGGACCGGTAAAGATATAAGCGTGTGAAATTTCTTTTCTATCAAGAGCGTTTGCAAAGTACCTTCGGACATGATCCTGTCCGATAAGCTCATCAAATGTTTTGGATCTGTACTTTCTGTATAGGCTCACCATAAACTATTCCTCCGCTTCTTCTTCCCCAAGATATTCAAGATCGAACACCTTAGCCTTAAGAACAGATAAAATTTTTTCAAGCGAATCTTCTTTTATTAGAATATCTGCATGTATGCAGTCTAAAAATTTTTTTTGCTTAAAAGTCCAATCTTTTTCCCTTTTGAGATTTTTTTCAAGCTGTGCAAAGTTGGAATAATCTGTTTTAAACGAGTAGAGAAAGAATTTTTTATAAAGTCCGACTCCCGACAGATCTATCGACGACTGTGCAGCTTGGGCATAGGCTTGGATAAGACCCCTTACACCAAGCTTCACTCCCCCAAAGTATCTTGTCACAACAACTGCCGCATTTGTTATACGGTTTTTTTCAATTACTCCCAAAATTGGCCTTCCAGCAGTTCCGGAAGGTTCTCTGTCATCAGAAAAATCAGACTGGACACTGTCATTTTCAATTATCTTGTATGCCCAGCAGTTATGTGTTGCATCATTATAGTGTTTGGATATTTCTTTTATAAATTCTTTTGCCTGCTGACACGAAGATACTTTTACTGCAGATGCGATAAAGATTGAACGTTCTATATTCAATTTCACGCTGCTCTGCTTTTTTAACGAATAATAACCCATTATTTTTTCTCAACTCTCGCCATTATAATATTGCTCAGCAGATATGAAACAACTCCAAAGATAAGCAAAATAAAGATCTCATATGAGACTTCAGACAAAGAATAACCCAGAACCGATACCTTCCTCCACGCATCAACAGAATACTTTATGGGCATAAAATTTACTATACTCTTTATAATGCTTCCCTGAGGAATAGGAATGAGTATATCTCCAAAAAGCATCATACAACCTGTTAAAGCTGTTAAGAGCAGTCCTGAAGACTTAGATGTTTTTGTAAAAGAAGAAAACAGTATACCAAAAGCCGTAAAACTGAATGAAGTGACAACAATAAGAAAAATTATTTCGATTTCTCCAGCCATGGAATTAACGCCAAAAAGTCTGTATAAGTACCATGAAAAGAGACTTGCCACTAGTCCAACCACAAAGTAAGCGATAAATTTAAAGTTAATAAACTGATATACTTTTAATCCGTTAGATCTGTAGATATCAAACAAACCGCTTTCTTTGGTATGGGCAATAGAATTTCCTACTCCTATCATACAGAAAATCATTATCATTATTACAGCTACACTCGGAGCAAATATATCTTCAAACCCTATATCCGCTTTAATTTCAGATCTGATACTCCCGGTTTTCATATTTGGAACCAGTATCTCAATATCAGGAGCCTTACGTTGGGTATCTACTCCTATACCTCCTGACATAAGAAACTGAAGAGTGGAACCGCTTTCAAGATCAGGTATTCCTGCAAGTTCTTTGAAAAGTGCCTTAAAAACAGTATAAACCGCAAGACTATCCTGGATTTTCTGAGGATTTGGTATAAGGTTGAGCTTGGTAGGCTTATAATCCTTAAGATCGCTCATAAACCCTTTGGGAATAATAATTATCGAATCGTAATCTCCACTTTTTATAGTAGTACCTAATGCCTCTTCATTTTTAATTTCAATTGCATTTTCCCATTTGAAAAACTGTTTCAGAAATATAAAACCAAACTGCCCGAGCCAAGTTTTATCTTCATTATAAATAGCTATCTTATAGTTTGCAAGTATGTTTTCAGGATAAAATACCGAGCCAAGATATGCTATTATAACAGGAAGGATTATTATCAGCGAAATCACTCCTGAGTTTCTAAAAAATTTTTTTAGTTCGAATATGCTTAATCTTAGACTTTTCGTATGTATCCCTCCATTATTTTTTTTCTTTTAACCTTTTAATAGCATTTTCCAGCTTTTGAAGTACTTTTGGTTCTTCGTAAAATGACAATCGTTCGTCGGCAGTATCTATATACAGTCCGTATGTTTCGACTTCTGGCTTATGAAGTGTCCTCAGTCTTTTGGCTGGCAGAAACATTTCGCTTATCTTGGTATAGTATAGGGGAGTTTGTTTTTTGGCAAGCCGGAACATTCCATAATCAATTATATCATCAAGCATTATTGTTCTGCTTATAGTGCTTTTGGGCATTGAAACGGTAAATGCCATTCTTCCGTCGCCTATGAAAACAGCTGTTGTTTTTAATCCCGAAAGAGATTCAAGATCATTTATCTCTCCCATACCGAAAAAACAAAGTTCAAACAATCCTCCTTTTGTCTTTACACCAGTTTGATTAAGCTCCTTCCTGAGATTATCGATAACCTTTTCATCAGAAGCAGCTACCAGAAATAAAGCTGATGCTATTGCCGCATAGACAAACAAAGGAATGTTTGATGCGCCGTTCATAAAAACAACAATTTGACTTGCAATAAGAACAAGTGCATATACTACAAAGTTAAGAGAAGAGTTTTTTCTTATAATAAAGTACGATATTATCATAAGAATCAGAGATACACCAAAAAAAATCCATCCTCCTATGAAAAACTGAATAAAAGGAATCAATCCAAACAATATAGAAATAATTAGCTTTTTCAAATCATCCACTCCTTTCGTTTACTTTCCAACACAAAAATTACTGAATATACTTTCAAGAAGATCCTGTGTATAGTCTGCCCCTATAAGCTCGTTAATTGCCTGAATGGCTTTTCTTATATCTATCATAACCACATCGGATGTGTATCCCTGCATGTATGAGCTATTTGCAGCTAGCATAGCTTCGTATGAATTCATAAGTGCCTGCTTCTGCCGAAGGTTTGTAAGAACAGGCTCATTTATTTCTACTTTATCGCACAGCATACTGTACATAACGTTTTCAAGTTCGGAAATATCGTTTTTCAATGCAGAAATTTCAACTGTTTTCCAGGTTATGAAAGATGGAACTTCACATTTTATAAAAGAAGTACTGTCTTTTTTATTAATTGCAAGAATCACATTATCTTTGCCACGTGCGGCGATAAAATCATAAAGCTCTTTGTCTTCATTTGTAAAGCCTGTTTCACCATCGATAACAAAAATAATCATCTCTGATTGCTCTATCGCTTTTTTTGAACGTTCTATACCAAGATTTTCAATCTCATTATCAGTCTGTCTTATTCCGGCAGTATCGATAAGTCTGATGTTTATACCAAAAAGACTTATATTTTCCTCAATAGTATCTCTTGTAGTTCCTGCAAATGGCGACACAATTGCCCTTTCTGTTTTTAAAAGTGAGTTTAAAAGCGTACTTTTCCCGGAGTTCGGCTTTCCTACTATACAGGTTTTTACACCCTGAACAGCGGCTATCCCATTTTGCGCATTCTTTAAAATATTTTCTGTTTTAGAGATAATTTGTTTGAGATAGGATATCTTCTCACTACTGTCATCTTGTTCAAAATCTTCTGGATAATCAAGTTCTACCTCTATGGATGCGGCAAAGTACATCAGCATCTCTTTTATTTCTTTAATCTGAACAGAAACCCCATTACTGAGATTTGCTGATGCAACTTTGAGGGCATTATCGGTTTTGGCGTTTATCATATCGTTAATGCTCTCCGCTTTTATGAGATCCATCTTGCCGTTAAGAACAGCCCTAAAAGAAAACTCTCCTGGCAGCGCCTGTCTTGCACCTGATTTAATTATTGTTTCAAAAACCTTTTGGGTAATAAGTCTTCCCCCATGACAAAATACTTCAAGCATATCTTCTCCGGTAAAACTAGAGGGACTTTCATGAAAAACCCATGTTACTTCGTCTATCAAAATCGAACCGTCATAAAGCATTCCATAGTACATATGCTTAGTACTGGGATTCTTTTTATTAAAAATTTTTTCAGCTATATTGCGACTTTCATTTCCGCTTACTCTCACGACAGCTACCGCTCCCTGACCCATGGGAGACGAAATTGCGGTTATTGTATCAAAGATCATAGAATCACTCTCCGAGAATTTCTTTAAGAAATTTCACTTCATCAAAGTTGCCGTATACTATATACTCTTCATTCTTTTTGTCCTGAAAACTTTTTTTCGAAAACTTACGGATTTTAAGCGGATCTGGCTCAAAACTCTCCACATACTTCATCTTTATATAAGCATCGCCTATCTCTATCTCTCTGATATTTTTCGATGCTGCCAGTACTTTTATCCTTGCATACTCGATAAGTCTTTCTGTTTCAAGAGGCATACGACCGAATCTATCAGCTATCTCACTGTATAGTTCATCAATCTCTCTGATATTCCTCGCTACCGATATTCGTCTGTATATACGCATTCTCTCAATTGGATTTTCAATATACTCCTCGGGAATTATTATAGAACCTTTTATACCTTTAATCTCTGTAACAAAGTCGCTGTCCCTAACTATATCCTTATCGTTGTAAAGTTGACTTAAAACTCTGTCAAGAATACTTTTGTAAAGCTGAAGTCCGACAGAGTTGATATGACCTTTTTGATCAAGCCCAAGAATATCTCCATATCCGCGTATCTCCAGATCTCTCAGTGCAAGTCTGAGACCGCTTCCCGGTTCATTAAATTCTTTAATGGCTTCCAGTCGTTTCCTTGCATCATTATTAAGAGCCGAACTGGTGTGCATAAAGTAAGCAAAGGCTCTTTTGTTAGACCTTCCAACTCTTCCCTTTATCTGGTAAAGCTGCGATATTCCATATCTTTGAGAATCATCTACAATTAAGGTATTGACGTTTGGAATATCTATACCGTTTTCAACTATGGTTGTCGCAACAAGCATATCAATCTTACCGGAATAGAACTCCTGAAGTATCTTGGAAAACTCACTCTTTTTCATTCTTCCGTGAGCACAGGCTATACTTACTTCAGGTATAGCATCTTTAAGCTTTCTGTATATTTTATCTATATCCTGAACTCTGTTATGCACATAAAGTATCTGTCCGCCTCTATGTTTTTCTCTCAATACAGCCATT
>CALMRR010000380.1 GCA_937871925.1 uncultured Petrotoga sp. | reverse complement strand
ATGAAAGCCTACTTTAATTACGTAAATGACAACGGTGGAGTTTTTGGCAGAAAAATTAATCTTCTCGTTGCAGATGATCAACTCAACCCTGCAAAAACAACGGTTGAAGTGAAAAGGCTTGTAGAAAATGACAATGTGTTTGCAATTGTTGGAGGACTGGGAACACCAGGCTGTCTTGCGGTTGTTGATTACCTAAACAATGCAAAAGTGCCTTTTGTTTATCAGGGAAGCGGAGCTTCAGTACTCGCTATTCCTCCGAAAAACTATGTTTTTACAGTTCAGCCCAACTATACGCTTGAGGGAAATATAATGATAAGGCATATGTATACCAACCTCAAGGCAAGAAGAATTGCCATCGTTTACAGAAATGCCGATGACGGAAAAGAAGAGTATCTTGCTGCTAAGGCTGCTCTTGAAAGATTTAACCTTAAGCCTGTTGCAGAAATAGCTATAAATCCTTCCGCAACTGATTTTTCTACGGAAATGACCAAGCTTGTTGCTGCTAAACCGGATGCTATAATTCTTATGGCTTTTATTCAGCAGGCTCCTCAGTTTATAAAACAGGCAAAGCAGTATGGCCTTTCAAAAGCCAAGATAGTAGGTACATACTCAATTTCTGACGCTTCGCTTATAACTCTTACAGGAAAGGATTCCGAAGGCGTTCAGGCAATGGCATGGGTGAATGTCGATTTTTCAAATCCTGATCAGGATGTATTTAAGATATACGGAAAGTACAACAACAATCAGATGCCAAACGCTTATGCGATTGCAGGTATGATTGCAGCCGAAATATTCACCGAAGGTCTTAAGAGAACAGGAGCAGATCTTACCAGAGATAAACTGGTTAAAGCTCTTGAGACTCTGAACAAATGGACCGGAGTCGTTGCACACGAAATAACCTATGGACCTTATAACGTTAAAGATACCAGCTGCAGAATGGGTAAACAGTCGATGTATGTTCTTGAAGTTAAAGACGGAGTGTTTGCTACTGCTTCGGATTGGGTAAGTTTCGTACAGTAAAAAAAATTAAATTTTGGGTAGGGTAAATTTTCCCTACCCTTTTTTAAGAGGTGGCTGATGCTTGAAGTTAAAGGCATTACTGTTAAGTTTGGTGGTCTGACCGCGGTGAAAAGCATGGATATGACAGTGGAAAAAGGGAAGATACACTCGCTTATTGGTCCAAACGGAGCGGGTAAAACTACTCTTTTCAATGTCATTACCCGTGTTATAAATCCGGTTGAAGGTGAAGTTTTCTATAAGGGTGAACCTCTTATAAAGTTAAGTGCAGAAGAAATAATATCAAGAAAGATTAGCAGGACTTTTCAAAACCTTCAGTTATTTAATGGGATGAATGTTTATGAGAATATTTATTCGGGTTATGTGAACAACTATAAAAAAGGTATTTTTTCTGTTTTATTGAAGAAAAACAAAAATTTTGATTCTGAAACAAGAGAAAAAATTCTTTATGTTTCAGAACTCTTGCAGATAAAAAACAGGCTTGGTTCATATCCGTCACAGCTTTCATACGGTCTTTTGAAAAGAGTTGAAATTGCCCGGGCACTTATTTCTGATCCGGAGCTCCTCTTGTTCGATGAACCGGCTGCGGGACTCAACCATACCGAGAAATCCGAAGTTGAGGATATCTTTGAACTGGTTAACAGGCAGGGAAAGACCATTCTTTTGGTAGAGCATGATATGGCTTTGGTTATGAAGGTATCAGATAAAATTACTGTTATGAGCTTTGGTGAGAAAATTGCCGAGGGTACACCTGCTGAGGTAGCAAACGATCCTCAGGTCATAAGAGTATATCTGGGGGAGAGAGAAGATGCTTAGAGTTGAAAATCTTTCTGTGAACTATGGTCATGTTAAAGCTGTTAAAGAAATCTCTTTTGAA
Organism: uncultured Petrotoga sp.; assembly: GCA_937871925.1. Classification (GTDB taxonomy): domain Bacteria; phylum Thermotogota; class Thermotogae; order Petrotogales; family Petrotogaceae; genus UBA5851. The sequence goes on along the minus strand of CALMRR010000380.1, from coordinate 933 downwards.
ATAAAAAGCGGAGAAATAGTTTCAATCCTTGGTGCAAACGGAGCAGGAAAGACTTCTGCACTTTTTGGAGTTTCTGCTGTTGTAAAAAGTAAGGGTAAGGTTTTTTACAAGGATAAAGATATTTCCGATTTTACAACCTATCAGAGGGTAGAAAAAGGGATAATTCTCTGCCCGGAGAATCGTCGTGTTTTCTCTGGTCTTTCTGTAGAAGAAAATCTTAAAATGGGAAGTTATTTAAGAGGCAACTACCAAAAAAACATCGAAACTGCATATAGAATGTTTCCTATCCTGAAGGAAAGGAAAAAGCAGGCTGCAGGATCGCTTTCAGGCGGCGAACAGCAGATGCTGGCAGTTGCAAGGGCGCTTATGTCAGATCCGGAGCTTCTTATGCTGGATGAACCATCACTTGGACTTGCACCTGTAATTGTTGATCAGATATTTAAGGCTCTAGTCGAGTTGAAAAGATCGGGCATATCAATTCTGTTGGTAGAGCAAAACGCACTCAAATCGCTCAAAATAAGCGACAGGGCGTATATTCTCGAAACAGGAAGGATTGTTCATTCAGATGATGCAAAGACACTTCTTAACGATGAAAAAGTAAAAAAATCTTACCTTGGGATATAGAGGTGGTCGATTTGTTAATACTGCAAAGTATAATCTTAGGAATACCACAGGGAGCATTATACGGGCTTATGGCCTTTGGGATATCTCTTATATTTAGGACTGTAGGCGTAATGAACTTCTCACACGGAAATGCCGGAATGTTCAGTGCATTTATAGCGCTTACCGTGTTTCTTTTAACACAAAATCTTTTATTGGCAATACTTTGTGCGGTTATATTCGGAATACTTCTGGGATTTCTTATTGAAAAGTTTCTCATGAGACCTGTGAAACATCTGTCTCATGGAGGCATGCTCATAATAACCTTAGGCA
>CALMRR010000379.1 GCA_937871925.1 uncultured Petrotoga sp. | reverse complement strand
ATACTTGTACATTATCTGAGCCCATCCTGTAAGACCTGTTTTAAGCTTATGCCTGTATGAATAAAATGGAATAATCTTTTCATACTGACTCACAAAATGAGGCTGCTCTGGTCTTGGACCTATAAGAGACATTTCTCCGGTAAGAATATCCCAAAACTGAAGAGTTTCATCAAGTCTGAACATCCTTATTATTCTTCCAATTTTAAGTATACGGCTTTTCTCATCTGTGGCAAACTTCCCTTTGACATCTTCCTCGCTTTGATTCCTCATGCTTCTGAATTTATGCATTATAAAAACTTCATTGTCCTTGCCGGTTCTTGGCTGTTTAAAAACCACCGGCCTTCCATTTTCAATAAGTATGGACAAGGCCACCACTGCAAGAATCGGAGACAGGATTATAAGCGCTACAAGCGAAACAATGAAATCAAGCATTCTTTTTGCGGGTGAATTTGAAATGCTTCCAAATGCAATCTTATAGTGCTCCTCAAACTTTTCAAGAACCTCAACCGGGATGCGTTTAAGATAAAACTCTGCAACAGTCGGAAGATATTCTATGTCCATTCCCTTATCCTTAAGCTTTTCCAAATCGTTCTGTATAAACTTTTCCAAAATCGGATCAGTGATTATTATCGAATCAAATGTTCCCTCTTTCCAAGGCTTTTCGTCCGGATAAAAAAACTGGGTAAAAGGAGAAAAATCTCTCTTTTTATAATTTTCTTCAATAAGCTTATGAAGCTTTGCAGGAGAAGGGGTAATATACTCTACAAACAAGAGTTTTCCATATGATTTTCTGGTTATTTCATCAAGTATATGACCTATCTCGTTCTTCTTTCCTATAACAAGATATTTGCGCGGTATGACTGTCTTTATGTACAGAGCAAAACTTATTCTGTTAACTACAGGTATGATAACAGTTGCAAAAACAAATGTATAGAAAACCGATTCCGCCGAAACATAATCCCGCAAGAAGTAATAAAAAACTGCAAGCATGGCAAAACCTGACACAACCCCCATAAATACACGTATGGTGTTCTGTATAAAGTTTTTCATATTATCATAATCATACGTCCGGAAAGAATATATGCCTACAAAAAGCACAAAGGCAATAAATAAAGAAACTAACACAGGTACTCCGGATAAAATATTTATCAGAAATAAGATACCTATATCAAGAAACTTACAGAGTTTACTTGTCATAAAACCTCCATAAAACAATAATTACATATATTATATCACATAATATCCCAAATAAATATCCTTTCGTCGGACGGGAATCAAAGGTAACATTCTTATTTTACCTTCTGTATATGAACGTTTCAATAAAAAACAATAAAAAGTCCCAGCGGAAATATATACCTCTTGTCGGAACAACATGAAAATTACACTAACATGTTACATACAAAAAAACTTTTGCCGGATTTTTAGTTCGGCAAAAGCGGGATGTTTTTAACATATGCCTTTTATGACTTGGTTAATTATCAATTATATCTTTAAGCTGCGAACTACGGCTAGGATGCCTGAGCTTTCTCAGAGCTTTAGTTTCAATCTGCCTTATACGTTCACGTGTAACGTTGAAAAACTGTCCAACCTCTTCAAGAGTCTTTTGCTTTCCGTCAAGAAATCCGTATCTCATCTTGAGAACCAACGCTTCTTTTGGATGAAGGGTATCAAGAACCTCCTCAAGTTTTTCTTTAAGAATCATTTTTTGAGCCTCTTCCTCCGGAGTAAGATCCTGAGAACCCACAAAATCACCGGTCTCTGAATCGTCATCCTCGCCGCTCCCGCTTGTTAAAGGAGAGTTGAGAGAGATGATATCTCTGGCGCTCAGAAGTATTTCGTTTACCTTCTCCTCAGACTTTCCCATTACTTTGGAAAGTTCCTGAACACTTGGATATTCACCATTTTCCTGCAAATACTCCCTTATCACCTTATTAAGCCTGTTTATGGTCTCAACCATATGAACTGGAATTCTTATAGTCCTAGCCTGATCGGCTATAGCCCTGGTAATAGCCTGCCTTATCCACCATGTTGCATACGTTGAAAACTTAAAGCCTCTGCGCCAATCGAATTTGTTAACTGCCTTTATAAGACCTATGTTTCCTTCCTGGATAAGGTCAAGAAAACTCAAACCTCTTCCTACATGACGTTTTGCTATGCTTATTACCAGACGGAGGTTTGAACGTATAAGCTCATCTCTTGCCTTTTTATCGTCCTTTTGGGCTTTTTTTGCCAGAAGTCTCTCTCGCGCGGGGGTGAGGAGTGGAACCTTGCTTATT
>CALMRR010000378.1 GCA_937871925.1 uncultured Petrotoga sp. | reverse complement strand
CTGACGATAGGAAAACTGCGGTCGCACTTTGTATAAGTCATATTTTCAGCGGCTATATAAAGTCGAAAATCGGAAAGATAAATGCAGGTTGTGGGGCGTTTGGAGCAGCAGGTCCTGCAAGTGCCGCCGGAATAACGTATCTTATGGACGGCAGCATAGAGCAGATGAAGCAGGCTATAATAACGAATCTCTCAAACGAGGCCGGAGTAATTTGTGACGGGGCAAAGGAAAGCTGTGCCTTTAGAATAGGAAATGCCGCTTACGACGCATATTACAGTGCACTTATGGCTGCAAACGGAGTAGGCGTATGTTCAAACCAAGGAGTTATAAATACGTGTCTTAACTCAACTATAGAAGATATGAAGTATCTGAGTGACCATACACGTGATTGTATAGATGACAGTCTTATAGAGATACTTGAGAATAGATCATTTTAAGAAAAGATTTTTCCACAACTGTATGCAGTTGGTCTCATTAAAGAAAGAGTAAATTAAAGAACTGTTCTGTGAATTTGTTAAAATATCCGAGAAAGCTTCAAAGCTTATGGACAGTATTTCATCAGTGCTAAAGAGCTTAACCCCTATATAGTTAAAGAACTTAAATGAAGTAGTTCTAGGGCGTATAAAAACCTTTTTTCCAAGATACAACAGGGCTATTATATTTCCGAGTCCTTCCTGGATATTGTGATTCATTACTGCAATGTCAGTTTTCTCAAGAATATTGGAGTATTCTTTGGCTGGCATAAAGTTGAGCAGAAACTCTATCTTATCGTCGAAAACAGTTCTTCCATACTCTATAGTCTTTTGAATATAATCTTTACTGCCTCCGTAGGAAAGGGGGCAGATTATTTTTATATTTTCGTTACGGAACCTGCCAAGCATATCAAACATCTGGAAATGATTGTTTGCAGGATCTGCAGAGTTACCGCAAAGTACAGTCAAGGCTTGATTTTTGTAGGATTGGACTTTATAATCACTAAACATCTCAAAATCAACGGGATTAGGATAAAAAGCTTGTATATAGGGTGTTTTGGTATTGTATATTTCTTTCAGTTTTTCGTAATCCTGAGGAACAAGTGCCGAAATGGTATGAAAAGAGCGGACTACAGAAGTTCTTATAACCTTTTCAAAAATAAAGTATTTCAACTTATCAGAATAATATTTGGGATATATATCTGCTCCCCAGATCATCCATACAGCCTTATTAAGAATATTTCTATGTGTAAAAAGAAAAATATTGAGACTTTCGGAGAACATTCCGTGGAATATTATTTTATCAGCTCTAGAAAAAATAAATCGGAGTCTTTTGGAATCTTTTCTGAAAGAAGTGATTTTGTGAAACTCCTTTCCCATGAAGACAGAATCGTTAGAAATACTTCCATATATCAGAAAATCATGTTCACATGACCGGAAATTTTTTTGTATAAAAGCATAAAAGGTTCTTGTATAGTTGCTGTCAAAAATGACATGAAGTATTTTCATGGTCTGTACCCCGTTTTTTTATTGAAGGCTACGGAATATATGTACTTTATACTTGGAAAGTTGTACATAAGAATCAGTAAAGCAAGAGGAAGCTCCAAAAAGAAGTTGTTGGTAAAAAGGGTTATGAAAGAATAAACTCCCATGAAAAATGAGTTAAGTATATATGGTTTCAAATTAAACTTCCACCAAAGCTTTCTGGAGATCATAGTCTTTACCCAGAAAAAAGACATATACGAAACCGCTGTAGATATACATGCGCCAAGAGCCCCATACTTAGGCACAAGCAGATAGTTCCCTATAAAATTGATTCCGGCCGATACTCCAGAAACAATGATGCTGTATGAGGTTTTCCGTGTAAAGCCGATACCCATTCCGGTTGTTTCCGATGTGGTATACATTATGGGGATATATATAAGAAAGGGTACCAGTACGGCAGAGCCGGCATACGACTTGCTCAAAAGCATAATTATAATGTTTCTGAACAGAACGATGAAAGCAAAGCATATGCTCATCATGCCAAAAAGGACCGTACTTACTTTATGGAAAAGATCTTTTTCTACATTAGTCTCATACCATCGATAAACTGTAGGAGCCCAAAAAGTATTGAAGGCACTGCTGAAAAGCTGCAAAACGGTAACAATCTTAAAAGCCCCTGAATAAAGCCCTATCTGAGTAAAATCAGACCACTGTCGCATGGCTATCCTGTCCATGGATTCAAAAACCCATGCCAAAAGAGATGTAGGTATCAAAGGCAGTCCAAATTTGACAAGAACTTTAAGTAAAGCTTTGTCTATGTGGGCTCCTTTTTTGAAGTAATCACTTGTAAGGGCTACATTTATTGCAGATATGGAGATATAGGAACAAAAATTTGCAAGCACTATACTTTTAAAACTTTTCTCATACAGAAATATAAAAAGCATCAGAAAAGTAAAACCCAAAACACGGTCAAGAATATTAAGTAGTGAATATAGCCTTGCTCTTTCCTGCATTCTTATAAGAAGAAGGTTGAAACGGTAAAATACAGAAACTGGCAGGGAAACAGCCAGCATGATCATTGCATCAAGCTGGACACTTGCATATAAAAGCATTGAAAAAGGTTTATAAAAGATAAGAATGAAAAAACCGGCTATAGTGGAAAGTGACAGCGGAATGAGGACGGCGTTAAAATAAAGAGTTTTTTTATCCGTACGTGCATGGAACTCCCTTGCAAAAGCCTGATCCATTCCCATAAATATAACCATTGCAAGAAAGGTAGATGCAAGGGCATACATCGAAGCCTTTCCGAACTCATCGGGCATTATGAACCATGTTGTTATTGGTACAGTGAAAAAGCCTATTACAGAAGAGACCAAAGGACCAATGGAAAATCCAAGAAATCGTTTAAGAAAGGTACGTGCGCTTTCCGCCATCTATAAAAACCGCCTTTTTAAAGTAAGTTCAGGTTGTACTCCAGGGAAAGATGAAATTTTAAAATACTTTCATTATTTGATGATGGCTTAAAGTACTTTATTTTATTGACAGCACTATTATAATACTCGGGCGGTATATCTGTGAGCTCAAGCTTATTAAATATCATCCCAAGATCACAGCCGGCACTGATCTTCAACCCATAAAGAACTGTTGAAAGCTTTATCCTGCTCAAAAAAGCTTTTTCAAGAATACTTTCGTCCAGAAAATGGGTTCCCTGTCCACCCTGATCCCAAGTGAGATACTCCTGCCATGGATTGGCGGGTGATTTTGAACCCGAAACTCTATATTCACAGTCAGCATAAAGATTGAAACGGTCAAAAGTA
>CALMRR010000377.1 GCA_937871925.1 uncultured Petrotoga sp. | reverse complement strand
TGTATGTCCTTTGAGCCTGGATTGGATGTTTTCACTAGGACAAATGCTCCCTTTTCTTTTTCTTTTATGTACGGAATATACGGAGTGAGGCTGTCCATGCCCATGTAAGGACTTAGTGTTATCATGTCGGATTCAAAGTCGCCTTCGAAATGTGCCTTTGCATACATCTGAGCTGTTGAGGCTATATCGCCTCTTTTTATATCGGCTATAACGAAAGCTCCAATGCTTTTAAGATACTTTAGAGTTCTGCTGTAGGCTGAAAGTCCCTTTATACCAAGTGCTTCGTAAAATGCTATCTGTACTTTATAGCAAGAAACAACATCAAAGGTTGAGTCTATTATCTTTTTATTGAAGTAGAATAAAGTATCTTCTATTGAATCAAAGTTAAAGGAAAAACTTTTCGGAATATAATCAATGCAAGTGTCAAGCCCCACGCATACGTGTCCTTTTTCGGCCACGAGTTCGTACAGTCTGTCAATTATCATGGTTTTGCATCTCCTTTTCATATACTATTTTTCCTTCTTTAAAAGTCATGCAGACTTCTCCGGAAAGTTTTCTGCCTTTGAGCGGAGTATTTTTTCCTTTTGATAGGAAGATGTCTGGATTAACGGTCACTTCTTTTTTGATGTCTACAAGGACAAGATCCGCATCGTTTCCTATCTTTATTTCTCCTTTGGACAGTCCTATTATCTTTGCAGGTGTTTTTGACATCAGCTCAGAAAGTTTGTTCAGGTTAATGTATCCTGTTTCAACCAGTGCGGTATAGCATACTGAAAAAGATGTTTCTATGCCTGAAATTCCTGGGGATCCTTTTTGTTTATCTTCTTGGGAATGTGGGGCGTGATCGGTTGCAATCGCATCTACAAAACCATACTTCAAGGCATTTACAAGGTCAGTAACATCTTCTTTTTTCCGCAGTGGGGGATTGACTTTATAGTCTGTATCATCTGTCAGAAATATGTGATGCGGGGTTACTTCACAGGTTATATTGTTGTATCCTTTTTGTTTTGCCTGAACAACTGCTTGCATAGCCTGCAAAGTGCTTACATGATCTATGTGGAGCCGGCAGCCTGTAGCTTTGGCAAGCTCAATATCCCGTATGGTCATTATGTTTTCAGATAGTCTGGAATCTTTCTCCGCTATTTCTTTATCTTCAACATGTGAGTTTACAATAAGTCCCATTTCTTTTGCGATCATCATGGCTTTATACATGGTTATGTTGCTTGTAATACCATTTCCGTCATCTGAAATCATTTTTACTATGTTTGTTTCGATACTGTTCAGATGAGATAAGGTTTTCCCATCCATACCCTGAGTTATGCTTATACACTGATGTACATCAATAAGTCCTATCTTTTTGGCCTGGTCAATAATGTATCTGACCGTTTCCATATCCGAGCATATGGGATTTGTGTTGGCCATGAGGCTAACGTAGGTGTATCCGCCCTTTACCGCAGCCATTGATCCGCTTTTTATATCTTCTTTATATGTGTATCCCGGATCTCTGAAGTGAGAGTGCAGGTCTATAAACGACGGCATGAGTATAAGACCCATGCCATCAACAGTTTTACAGTCTTTTGATATGCTGCTCTGAATATCTTTAATTTTTCCGTTCTGTATAAAAACATCACCGTAGATGTTCTTATCGTGGTCAATAATGGTAACGTTTTTTATCAGAAGTTCCATGTTAATTTTCCTGTACCGAGTATACTTCGTCGCAGTAAATGCATCGATACTCTCCTTTCGATTTGTTTGAAAGATAAAATTCATGATTTATGTACTGTTCAACCGATGTTATGCATCTGGGATTTTTGCATTTTATAATATTTATTACACGTTCGGGAAGCTGAAGATTTCTTTTTTCTCTTATTTTTTCATCTTCAATGATGTTGACGGTTATGTTTGGGTCTATAAGTCCAAGAACCGCATAATCAATATCTATTTCATTTTCTATCTTTATTATATCCTTTTTCCCCATTTTTTTGCTTGGTACATTCATTATAAGGGCAACTTTGTAATCTGCTTTATCAAGGTTGAGGTTATGAAAGATCTTGATTCCTGTACCAGCTTTTATGTGGTCTATCACTATACCTTTCTTTATACTTGTTATAGTAAGCATATCAATCAACCCCCAATAATTTCATTATAAGTGCCATTCTTACATACATACCGTATTTTGCTTGTTTGAAGTAGAAAGCTCTTGGATCGTTGTCTATTTCATAAGCTATTTCATTTACCCTTGGCAGAGGATGAAGAACTATCATGTCCTGACGGGCGTTTTTTATCTTTTCATTATCAAGGATATAACTGTCTTTTAGCCGTATATAATCTTCTTCATTGAAAAAACGTTCTCTCTGTACCCTTGTCATATAAAGGATATCAAGCTGTGAAATAACCTCTTCAAGTTTTTCTACTTGTTTGAACTGTATATTGTTTTTGATAAGGACTTCATTCAAGATATATTCCGGGACTCTTAGTTCTTTGGGTGAGATCAGTATAAAAGAGTTGTTTTTGTAGCGGCCCAGAGCCTTTATGAGTGAGTGAATTGTCCGTCCGAACTTAAGATCGCCGCAACAACCTACTGTAAGATTTTCAAGGGAGTTTTTAACTGAACGGATGGTTAGAAGATCGGTAAGAGTTTGTGTAGGGTGCTGATGACCGCCGTCACCGGCATTGATTACTGGAATAGAAGAGTACATTGAAGCAATTCTGGGGGCACCTTCCTTGGGGTTTCTCATTACTGCAATATCAGCATAACAAGCAATAGTCCTTATAGTATCTGCAATACTTTCACCCTTTGCAACTGAAGAGGAGTTCGGTTCTGAAAATCCGATTACCTGTCCGCCAAGTCTCAGCATAGCAGCTTCAAAACTAAATCGGGTTCTGGTGCTTGGTTCATAGAATAAAGTAGCTAAAATCTTTCCCTTGCATTTTTCGGAAAAAGAAACAGGATCGTTGATTATTGAATCAGCAAGATCAAAGATTTCTGATAACTCTTCGATCGAAAAATCGGATGGATCAAGTAAGTGTCTGCCTTTAAGCATCTTATCTCCTCCTAATAAAAAAACCATCATCAACTTATGGAAGTCGATGATGGGCATTTTTGCCATCAAAACCCACTCCCATAGCATGGAAAATTTAAGGTTTTCCCGTAGAAACTCCCGAACCGTATTATCAGGATTATATGGGTTACTATTAATTTTTTTATTCCGGGTAATTGTATCATAAGAACAGTAAAATATAAATTTCTATATAATTAAATAAGAGTAACCGGATCAAACAAAAAAACTGCTCCCGGTTAGGGAGCAGCTATTATAGTACAGGGTGTTCCGA
>CALMRR010000376.1 GCA_937871925.1 uncultured Petrotoga sp. | reverse complement strand
TGTTCCACGCAAAACCAAATAGAACTGGAGAAATAGAACCTTTAATTTAGTCATCATCTGGAGATGCAAGTCTCTATATATACTTTGATGAACAACAAAAACTGAATTAGATCGTGAACAGTGACAACATTTAGTATAAAAAGGTAAGTAATAAAATAGAATATGGTAAAATGTCGCATATAGCAGTCACCTTTAATTATAACACAATCAGACTATATATTAACGGAATTGAGGTACAAAATGGAGAGTTACCATGGAGCACATATGGTCGGTTTATAAAAAACTTAGTGTATAATACTTTAGGGTGAGAATATGGATGAAAAACTTCTTGATTCATATATACAGGAATTTCTTGCAAATTTAAAATTTATAAAAAGACGTTCTGATTCTACTGTAAAAGAGTATAAAAAAATTCTTACGTCATATAAAAAGTACCTTATCAAGATAGGTATAAATAAAGTTGCTTTTTTAACTTATCTTCAGGATATTTCCAATCTTTCGCAAAGAACAGTAAGATTAAGGATAATCGTTATAAGATCATTTCTTAATTATCTTTATGAAAGTAATTACATACAGGGTACAAATTATTGGAAACAGGCAAGAACTTCATTCCCACCCGAATCTCCTAAAGGACTTACCGAAAAACAGGTTGAGATATTGTTTTCAGTAATCGATGATTCATACGATGAAAAATTTTTTACTCTCCTTCTAAAAACTGGTCTCAGAATCTCCGAGGCACTTTCATTAAAGACAGAAAATATACTTTTTTATTCTGATTACGCAGAGTTGATTGTTATAGGAAAGGGTAACAAGGAAAGAATTCTGAAAATATCTCTCAGTTATGCAAAGAGTCTTGTAAAAGAAGCTAAAAAGATGATTTTTGAAGTAGAAACCTCCCGCGGAGAAACCTTTGTTCCAACTCAAAGAACCATGCAAAGAAAGTTTAAGCACTATACAGAAATAGCCAATCAGCTGATTGATTTTTTACGTTCAAAAGGGGAAAACATCAACTTTATATCTGCTACTCCACATTCCTTGAGACATACCTGCGCAAAAAATCTTCTAACCGCAGGAATGAATATTGAAGAAGTACGTTACATACTTGGGCATTCAAATATATCGACCACCGGAATATATCTTAGAACATCACAGCAAACCAAGATAATAGCAGAGATTTGATTATAAAAAATCATCAGGATTTTACTCCTGATGATTTTTTTGAGAAGCTAAAGAAGCAACCCAATCTTTATTATTCCATAACGCACATCCTGAAGAAGTTTCTTCAAGCTTGTCATGGTTTATTCTTATTTCGTGCAAAAGATCAGATTTTAATGCTTCATCCAAAGATACTTCATTTATATTGCAGTCGGAATAAGGAGAAAACGGACATGGTTCTACATCTCCAAATGCACTTATATGCAAAAAGGCTTTGCCAGAAGAAAGACAGCCACCATACTCCTTCTCATCTCCGGGAAATGAAACGAAAATTCCATTAAACTTCTTTTTCATTTCTTTTGATTAGTAATTATTATTTTTAATGATTCTTTATCCGTAAATATCATCTCAAAGGTTTATACAAACTTTAAAGTTTTTCCAACAAAAGGAAAAGTCCATATATTATTGCTTGCGGAGAAGGAGGACAGCCGGGAATAAACAAGTCTACCGGAAGAATTTCACTAAGGCTTTCCTTAACGGAGTATCCATCTTTATAAACTCCATTTTCATATGTGCACGTTCCACATGCAATAACAATTCTGGGTTCGGCCATTGCATAATAAGTCTTTAAAAGAGCATGTTTCATATTTATGGCAACCGGACCAGTAACTATTATACCGTCTGCGTGACGTGGAGATGCCGCAAAAGTAATACCGTAACGGGAGATATCGTAATATGTATTGTTAAGAGCACTAAGCTCTGACATACAGGCATTGCATGAACCACAGTCTACAGATCTCAATACGAAAGATCTTTTATAGATGCTGAAAATTTTCTTTCTCATTTCATCTGGATTGTTAATAAGCTGCGAAAGTTTGTAATTATGAGTAGCTGTTATGGCTTGATTAGGACATGCAGAAATACATCTGCGGCAGAAAACACATTTGTTTACATCATATTCGATTTTTCCGTTCTCTATGCTTATAGCCCCCGTAAAACAATTTTCTGCACATGAATTACAGTAACTACAATTGCTATAATCAATCTTAACCGGGCCAAAAGCATAGTTATTATCTGAAATAGGATCCTTAACAGTTTCTTTTTTATTTACCAATCTGTCCCATGCTATTCTCATATTATCACCTGTCATTTTCTGAATAAGACATATTAAAGCTCTTATTGCATAAAGGAAAATCCGGAACTATCTCTTTTCTTACCGCGTGCTCCAATCCTGACCAGTTGGAGAATGAAGGGGTCTTAAAGTACACTCTGCATGGATGATTGTTTCTTGCACTTCGAATGTAAAGCAGAAGTTCTCCTTTTACCGTTTCAACCATACTGAAAACTTCTGTATGGTCAGGTAAGTTAATCGGTGGAATGATTTTTATAATATCGATATTTATTTCTTCAAAAGATTTTAGTATAAACTCATAGGATTGGAAAATTTCCTTTACCTTTAGCTGAAATCTTTCGTAAACTCCGCCTAACTCCATTGATGAAACATCCTGAACAAATATCTTACTGTAATTATTATATGGAAAAGTCTTTCTAACATCATAACCTATTCCGCAAGCTCTTGCAACAACTCCGGTCAATCCTAAGGAAACTCCTTCTTCCATACTTACACATCCGGTATGCTCTACTCTGTCAAGAAATGAGACACTTTGTGCTGTCATGTCCGATATGTATTTAAAGCGTTTAATTATCTGACTAAGTTTATTAATAACTGCATCTTTGTCCTTCACTGCAAAATCAATCCCAGAACCATTAGGAACAATAGCGCTTCTCAGGAAACGGCTGCCGGTCAATTCTTCGCATATCTGATGGACAAGTTCGGAAAGATATGAAAACTTCTTTGAAGGATAAGAAAAAGCTATATCTGTACATATTCCTGCTATATCTTCCAGAAAATTATAGATTCTTTCAAGTTCAACTATAACTGTCCTGAATGCTTTTATCTCTGGAGACACATCTTTCCCTGTTATCTTTTCTATAGCCAAAGCATACGCCAATGCATAAGCAGCAGAAGAATCACCACTTACACGTTCCATAAGAACAGGCAGCAAATTAAATTTTTTGGATTCGCATATCTTTTCTATTCCACGGTGCTTATACATTAACCGTATCTCAAGATTATCAATGGGTTCTCCACAGACTGTAAATCTAAAATGTCCAGGTTCAATTATCCCTGCATGTACTGGCCCTACAGGAATCTGAAAACCATCTTCACCTTTCACAGACTCAAAAAGATACTTTGGAACATTATTTTTTTCATTTATTTTTCTTGATGAATCAAAATCTTTTCTAAGCGGAAACTCGTTCAAGTCCCAATTTTCGTGTTTTACCAGACATCTTGTATCAGAGGAATCCATAATTTTTAATCCGTAAAGATCCGCTATCTCACGTTCATATATACTTGCCCTCGGAATATTTGGAGTAAGTGAGTCTATATATCCATC
>CALMRR010000375.1 GCA_937871925.1 uncultured Petrotoga sp. | reverse complement strand
GAATTCCATGTGATGTTTTTTCAAAAGGGATTCTACTGTGTGGTCCAAGCGGAACAGCGGTTTTTTCAAAACTTATTACCCTTGCGGATCATGTGGCATATAAATTTATGCAAAGCAACCTTGTGCATGAGTACTTTCACAGATCTTTTCTGAGAAGACATAACGAATATACTTTCAAGGACGGTGACTGAAAATTATAAAAAACGGATATACATATATGCACGAACATATGAAGCTTGATCTTTCAGGAATAAAAAAGGATGAAGACTGCAGGCTTGACTGTTACGAGCAAACCAAATCCGAAGTATCCGAGCTTAAAGAAAAAGGTGTTTCGAATATAGTTGAAGTGACCAATATAGGCATGGGGAGAGATATCAGCTATGTACTAAAGCTGATGGAAGAAACAGGCATGAACTTTATTTTCTCAACCGGATTTTATAAAGATCCTTTTCTTCCCAAGTATGTTATGGACAAAAGTGAAAAAGAGCTTTCTAAGATAATGGAGGGTGAGATTCTTAGAGGAATAGACGGATTGGGAGTACATGCCGGGATAATAGGAGAGGTCGGAACATCTCTTGATACAATCACCCCCTCCGAACTCAAAGTTTTTAAAGCAGCCTGTATAGCCCATAATAATACAGGAGTGCCCATAACTACACACACTACTCTGGGCAGCATGGCCGTAGAACAGATAGAAATATTCAAAGAGTACGGAACCAATCTGGATAAGATAATAATAGGACATACAGATTTAAAGGGAGACGCACAGTATATAAAAAAGATAATCAATCTGGGAGTTTACGTAGAGATAGACACAATAGGAAAAGAAAACTATCTCAGTGATGAAAAGCGTTTGGAAATGATTCACTACCTTTGCAGCCAGGGATATTCCGAAAGGATGGTGCTTTCGATGGACATAACAAGAAAGTCACATATGAAGGCTTTCGGGGGCAAGGGATACAGTTATCTTCTTGATTTTTTTGTTCCTCAGCTCAGAAAGGCCGGAACCAGGGAGGAAGATATTCAGAATATGCTTAAAAACAATCCATTGAAAATTTTTGGGAGTGATGTGTTTTGATATTTAATACTTATCCTTTGGAATCCTTGACAGTTGAACAGGCAAAAGAACTCCAGTTCAGGATGATAGAGTGCATAACCCTTAATTTTACAGGAAAAG
>CALMRR010000374.1 GCA_937871925.1 uncultured Petrotoga sp. | reverse complement strand
CAGGTCTGCGTCAATATATCCGTTCTCGTTTGAATACCGTATCCTCCGAACCACCCCGAACCCCATTTGGTATATCGCCCCTGCGAGGCCATACGGAGAAGTATGTATTGGCAGCCTTTCCAAGCTCGGCGGCATCTTCATAAAACTTTTCCAGTTGTTCGACCGGGTAGTGCCGGATCTGCTTGTCGGGCAAAGTCATGATCGAAATCGTACAGTCCTTGCATTTTCCAAAGAGCGCTTCAAACAGTCCCTGATTCTCCATTCATCGTCACCTCCTTCCTCCCTGATTTTTGCTTTCGGGCATAATAATAGCCGTTCCTCATATTTAGGACAGCGTAGTATGGTGTCGGGTCAAGCACGCCTGTATAATCCCGAATATCCAGTTTTTCTTCTTTACATCGCCGATTTTCCCGCTGTCGCTTTCGATCTTTCATATACTCCTCCCAATAGACAGACTACTCCCTTGCCGGAGTTTAAGGTCGACATCCGCTTTGAGCGGGAAACGACCAGGCCAAAGCCCAATTATTCAGCTGAGGCTGCTTTATCCTTTGTCTCGGCTTCAAGACGCTTCATGGCGCGTTTACGCCAGTAGTTTTCGTTTTGCTTCTTAACCTTGTCCGGGTTATTCTTGCGCCACCGGCGGAAATACTCGCGTTTTTCCTCTTGGATTGCGGCCTCGAACTTCTTATCATCCATGCTGTTCACCTCCTGTAACAAATTCGCCTTTATTTTCGTTTTCTCTTGACAAGTTTCGTTTCTCTTGTTATACTCATTATATTACAGGCAAAGCGTAATGTCAATAGAATCGAAACCAGAAACGCAAAGTTCAAGTAAAACGAAATAATGAGGAGATAAAGCTATGGCACTACAAGTAGTTGGATATAACGGCATATTCCCCAGGATGTTAAGGGAGATGCTTGACCGGCATCCTATGACGGGAGTCAGGACTACTCTGAAAGAACTGGCGGAAGCGATAGGAATCCGGCAGCAGACTGTGAGTTTATATAAGAACGGAGAAACACAGCCGACACCGGAAACACTGGTGAAGATAGCGGAGTTTTTCGGGGTGTCCGTGGATTATCTGCTGACCGGGGTCAGTTCGCAAAACAAATCGCTGCATGAAGAACTGGGGCTATCGGAAGAAGCCATAGGTATGCTTAAAACAGCCAAAGCAACAGAGACCTTTGAAGGTATGACCACACTGCTCGACACGCTCAACGGCTTGCTTTCCGACCGGGACTTTTACAATTTTCTGGACGATGCCACCTTTAAGGCCCAGCAGGTGAAAGCGATTATGGATGGACAGATTGACAAAAGCAACATGGGTAGCTTTGATGTTGAGGGTTATTACATCTGGGATCTGCAGAAGTATATTGAGGAGTTTATCCTCAAGCAGCTTGTCAAACGCGGCCTTTCCATAGAGGAAAGAACGGTAAAAACAAAACGCCGGTACGATGGAGATTAAGCTCTCCGCCGCACCGGCGTTCTATGTTATTTATTTAATGGTACTTAATCCAAATTCGGATTCAGTACCGTTATGCTTTATTCGTTTATCAGTATTTTCTCCAAACCATCCTGTCAACCACGCCCGTATAGGATTGAATGATTTTCACAACCTTGGTCGACACGTTTTCTTCAATATAATCCGGCACAGGTATGCCGTAGTCGCCGTTTTCGTTTATATCAACCGCAGTGGCAACGGCTTGCACCAATGACTTTTCATCGATCCCGGCAAGAATACTCCTTGAGGACGGCTCGCTGAGTATCTCCCTCAGTAAAGTAAGGCTACAGTACAATCGCAGGGTTAGAAAAGCTCTCTCCCGAAGAAATTAAACAGCGAAACCTTGAAACCTATGGTTCTAAGATCAAGAACTTCCGCAACCGTGCAGGCATGACCGCCGAGCAGCTAGCCGATGCTCTTCAGATCTCCAAGAGCTCTGTCCGGAACTGGGAATGCGGCCTTACCCGTCCTGATCCAGAGTTTCTCTATCGGATGTTCACTATTCTGGATGTGGAACCTAATGAGTTCTTCGGTTTTAAAGGGATCGGCACGCTCCTTACCACAGAAGAACGTGATCTTGTTGACTATTACCGGTCTTTAGACAAATCAGGAAAAGAGGACCTGCTGACCTTTGCCGAAGCCATGAACAAGAAATCCCACAAGCGTAAGCTCATGACCGCCTACGACCGTATGAATGGTGTCGAAGACTGGGGCCGCTATGCTGCTGCCGGTGATGGTACCGACTGTCCGGAGTATCCGGAAAAGGAAGAAGTCATCCTGTTTGACAGTCCTATGGTCTCCCGTGCTGATGAGATCATCACCGTTACCGGTAAGAGTATGGAGCCGCAGTTCCATGATGGAGACCGTGTGCTTGTGGAGCACTGCGTTGATCTTCGAAATGGTGACATTGGTATCTTCTATGTTCCCGGCATGGGCGGGGTCATCAAGCAGAAGGCTTACGACCGCCTGCACTCTATCAATCCGGACTACGATGATATCTTTCCCTATACTGTTTCTGCCTCTCTGCCTTGATACTGATATCTGGGAGGTTGTAGATAATGTGTGCGTATGGAAGGTAGGAATTGATACTTGCACGTTTCAGGCCGGTCTCCTCGGTGATCTGAGCCACAGTCAAACCTTGGGCATGAAGTTCTTGAACCTTGCGGCTTAGTACTGTTGAATACAGCCCACCTGTGATCAGAAGCTTTCGCGCTTTCATGACAGTAATATCAAATTCATCTGCGACGTCGTGCAGACTCACATGGTCCGCATCTTTCTCTTTCCGATCGTCAACAGGATCACCATAGTAATCACACACAGCAGTCATGAGTTCCTGCATGGTGGATGTAGGATTATAATTCGGTTTGCGTTTATGTGCTGGCATAGTCTTCGCTCCTTTTGTTGCTCTGAACAACATTACGAGATCAATTTATTCTGTCGTTTTAAGCGATATTATTAATCGATTTTGGCTAGGAAACGCTTATCTCAAAAATTATTTACACGTTTTCCTGACATTTATATTGATTTCCAGTCCTTTCTCTGCTATCATATTTATGTTTTGCGGCACTACTCTGCCTGTAATTATTGTCGTTTTAAGCGACAAGGGAGGAAATCATGAAGAAATTATCTATGCAG
>CALMRR010000373.1 GCA_937871925.1 uncultured Petrotoga sp. | reverse complement strand
ATTTTAAAGGGTGGTAAATATGAAGTACTCATTGAACAAAGATCAGATAATAAAAAACTTTCTGCCTAAGATAAAGATCATAGCTCTGAATCTTCTCAGTACTCTTCCAAAAAGTGTGGAAGTTGATGATCTGATACAGGAGGGACTTATAGGTCTTCTTCAGGCTTATGACAGGTATGATCCTTCAATGGGGGCTAATTTCTATACTTATGGCATGAACAGAATACGTGGTGCAATGCTTGATTATCTGAGAAGAATTGATTGGCTGCCCAAAGAACTGAGACATCTTATAAAGGGATACGAAAATTTTATGGCGGACAACCCTGATAAGCATTTTACTGATGAAGAAATAATGGATTATCTTAAAATAAGTCACGATGATTTTCAAAAACTAAAATTTTCTGTGAGGAAAAGTCAGATACTTGAACTTGATGCCTACCTTACGGATAAAAGTTATGAAGAAGGTATGGAAAGAGCAATAGCTGATGATGCTGATGACCCTGAGGTAAATGCCTACAAAGAGATTCTTAATGAAAAGCTTAAAGAAGCAGTTGAGGAGCTTAGCGAAAAGGATCAGCTGATACTGTCGCTTTATTATGAGAAAGGCCTCACTTTCAGGGAAATAGGTGAAGTTATAGGAGTAAGCGAATCTAGAATTTCTCAGATACATACGGCGATAATAGTTCGGCTGAAGAGATCTTTGAAAGGAGATGAATAAATATGCCTCCTATCCACGATCTTCAGGTTGTTGTGGTAAAAGGTGTCGACGTATCAAACAGTATTCAGGCTGTAAACTCAGCTTCTTCTTCTGGGCGTATGGTAGAGCTTGTGAAACAGGTTCAGGAGTTTGAGAACAGAATGAAAAAAGTTAAAGATAACACTAAAGAAGAAAAAGTAAACAAGGATGGCCATAAGGGCAGTATGCCTGCCAATGCTTCTGTTGAGGCAAAAAAAGGACCAGAAAAAGCTAGCAGTGAAAAATCAGATTTTGATGATTACAGAGGCAAAATACTGGATATAAGATACTGAATGAGGAGGGTAACCGATGCTGGGATATTTCAGTGTTTATAAGTCCGGGGATGAAAAATATTCGGGCGGGGTACTCATCATAAATGAAAAAGGAATGCCTGTCTCTTTTAAGTATACTTCTCCAATAAAACCAACTAAAATACAAAAAATCATATACGGTAATAATTTAAAAAGCTATATAGCCTCGGAAATAATAGGTAAGAAAATCAGTGAGATTGCAAAAGATGCTGAAGTATTACTTGTTCAAGAAAATGAGACACTGGATTTTTTAAGCACAGATAAGCCTGTAGCTCAGCTTGTAAGCAGCAAGGCTTTATCGGAAAGCAGCAGTTTTAACGGCAAAGAAGGTATTATTACATTAGGACAGAACTACTCTGCTAAAATATCTTTTTCCTCTGAAGTAAGCCAGGAGTTATTTAATAAAATATCCGGTCTTGCAGAAATATTTGATATACTGGAGCCTTTTGTAAGGTTAAATGAGGCACTCTCATACGTATGCTCTTCAGAAGAAGGTTAAGAGTAAAAGAAATTGATCTGGAAGTATATTCCATGCTCAACACACTAAAGTTTGATAATATAAGCTTTGCGGACATTAGAGATGCTAGTCCGTTTTTTGTTTTTATAGACAGGTCTGAAGAATTAGACATTGATCTTATTGATGCAGGATTTGAAGATGGAGAGAATGCAGTTGTTATTGCACAACCTGATATTTTTCCTTCAGAGGTAAATGAAGGCTGTGATTTTAACGATACTACGGTAAAAGATGCTGTTCTTGATGTTCAAACCAAGGTAATGAATGAAGAAAACATAAGCTGTCCTAAAATACTTGCTCAGGATGAACCAAAAGTTATGATAAAATCATTTTCTGGCATACGCACAGCTATTAAAGAAAAGAAAGTAAAATGTATTGTAGTAAAAAATCCTGTGAAGGAATTGAAAATTTCTATAGAAAAAAAACAGATACTGCAGATGGTAGAGATTATAGTTAAGGAGCACAATGTAGTAATATCAGAACTTGCATTTTCGGGGTTTTACATGCAGGTTCCGGTGGCAAGAGATGTCAGATATTCTTGGTTAGGAAAGAAGCTTTGCTGCGAGTCTGACAGTATGCCTAAGGTTTATATGAATGCAGCCGGTTTTTATAATTCCAGAAGAAATGAGAGATATCTTAAGTTTATAAGAGATCCGGCAACGGAGGAAAAAAGTGTTAAAAGAAATCAATCATGAGCTTGTCAATATAATCAAAGAAAAGAGCCTGGAAAATGAGGGCTCAACTGTTTTTGTACTCCCTGAGTATTCAAACTTCGATATTAACATAGAAAATGCAGAGATATTTCCGGATTTTGATATATTCCCTTTTGAAGAAATGGATATATCTTCAAAAGTCAAGAGCCTAAGACTCAGAACTCTTTTTTCTGCAGCAACCTCGTCCAGGGTTACTGTGATTACTTCTTTACATGCATTAACAAGATTTTCAATACCCAAAGAGAGCTTTTATATCAAAAAATATAGAATAGGGGATTCTTTCGAAGAAAATCTTTACGATATCGGATACCAGTCATCATTCAGAAGTGCTGTGAGTGCTGTTCGCAGCCACGGAGAGTATGCCAGAAGAGGCTTTATAAGGGATATATTCATACCGATATACGATAACCCTTTACGACTTGAACTTTTTGACAATCAGATTGAAAGGATCAGCTTTTTTGATCCGAACACCCAGAAATCTGTTTCTGAGATTGAAGAATTTATAATGGTTGCGGGAAGCGAATCGTTTAAAAGTCCTGAAAACACATGTTTGTTTGAAAAAAGAGTCGAGATGGCGCTCTCCATGAGCGAAGAAAAGGAAGCAATAACGGTCGATATGATAAACGCTTTACCCGGAATCGTTTTTAAGGATAAAAAAACTATTCTTGACTATCTTGACAAGCAAAAGCTAGAGATCTACATAGTAAACAAAGAAAAAGTAATGAGCAGTTTTGCGGAAAAAGAACGTGAAAATCTTGAAATGTGCAGTTTTTCTGCTGCAAGGGATATATATAGGCGTTATGGTGGAAGTGGTTTGGAGGTTCTTTCTTTATTTAAAAGTATCGAAATAGATGTTGATGTTCCAACTAAGTATTATACAAAAGAGTTAGATGCTCAGCAGGATATAACAACTATTCCGCTTATAGACTGGGAAGATATCTCATCGGGCGATCTTATTGTGCATGAGGATTTCGGGATAGGTATATACAGAGGGTTTGAAAAAAAGAAAACCGCACTTGGGGTACGTGAATATATAATTCTGGAATATGAAAGTTCTACCAAAACGCTTATTCCTGTTGAACGTATAGATAAGCTTTCCAAGTATATAGGTGATGTTCAGACCGTAAAAATATCAACTCCCGGGGGAGCAAGATGGAAGAATACTAAGAAAAAAGTTGAGGAAAATATAAGAGAAAGAATAAATGAACTGGTTAAAATATATGCGATACGTCAGGAACAGAAAGGCCTGATTATAGAAGGAGATATTGAAACCGAAAGAAAGTTCAGAGAGACCTTTCCGTATATTGAAACTGCAGATCAAGAAAAAGCAATAGAGCAGATTGAACGCGATCTCAGCTCAGAAAAAACGATGGACAGGCTTTTAGTTGGAGATGCAGGATTTGGAAAAACAGAAGTTGCAATGAGAGCAGCATTTAAAACGGTGCTTTCTGACTATCAGGTACTTATGCTAGCGCCTACCACTATATTAGCCAAACAGCATTTTGACAGCTTCTATGAACGTATGAATGAGTTTGGGGTAAGGATAGAGCTTCTTGACAGGTATAAAACCCAACGTGAAAAAGAAGAAGTTTATAAGCAAGTAAGAGATGGAGTTGTTGATATAGTTATAGGCACACATGCGCTATTTTCAAAAAAGCTTATCTTCAAAAA
>CALMRR010000372.1 GCA_937871925.1 uncultured Petrotoga sp. | reverse complement strand
TAGGTATCGCCCCTTCACCTTTTCCCCAGTCTTTTTTAGACTGGGGTTTACTTTTATGTAATTGTCAAAATTAAAATACCGCAGAAAATATTCTGCGGTATTTTTTTATTTAATCTAACAAATGTCGAATAATTATTTGGAGGTAGTAAGGGGGTGAAGCTTCTGGGATATATAAAAAAAGAAGTAACTACCAATGTGTATAGATTTATAGATCCTTCCAATCCGGAACGCTTTGTATTAAGCCCCAAAGTCGTAAAAGACAGATATGAAATAACGGACCTGCTTTCCAATGCTTCCGGTTTTGGACTTGTTTTTATTGCTAAAGATACAAAGCTTTTAAATAAGAAGGTTCTTGTAAAAGCAATCAACTATAAAAAAGCTTTCAATAAAAACAGCTTGGATGCAAAAGAAAAAATTCTTCTAAGAAGAAAAAACTTAAAGCTTGAAAGTCAGATACTTTTAAAACTAAATAATTTAAATGTTGCTTCTGTTCCTCTGTTTATAGATTATATTGAAGGATACTCTCCCGCAATTCAGTGGCCTGATGGTAACGTCGGTGTTGGAGCACCTGCCTTTAATGAGTTAGCAATGAATGAGCCTTACTTTTTTCTTCAATATATAAAAGGTCAGACACTCTCCGAAAAAGCTAAAAATACAGATAAAGACTCTTTATCATGGCAGATTGAAGTTTTACGTGTTGCACAAAGAATTTTAAATATTTTTGATGTAATTCATTCCGGAGATGAAAAAGTTGAGAGCTATATCTATCAGGATCTTAAGCCGGATAATATTATTGCCAGTCCAAACGGTACGTATACTCTTATAGATTTTGGAGGTGTTGCGCTTAATATGCCTGGCAAAAATTCCACGTATAATAAAGGGATAGGCAGTCCTGGGTATATGGCTCCGGAAATTGCAGATCCTGCTATAATGAAGATTGATAGAAGAGCTGATATCTACTCTCTTGGAGTACTTATATGGAGCCTTTTGATGAAGGAAGAGCTTATCAATTATATTGATGAAAAAGGTATTATAAAAAAAGTTGATCTTAGCAGCATTGAAGACTATGCTTATGAACCGGTATGTCGAATAATTGAAAAAGCTGTTCAAAAAGATCCAAACGAAAGATACAAAGATTCGCATCAGATGTATGGGAAGATATCGGATGCTTTGAAAAAGCTTAATAAAGTTAACAGTTGTTTTAGAGAAGAGGAGATTGTATGATAGCTTCTAACGATATTTTATGGCAAGAACCGAAAGTTCAAAGCATAGAATTTAGCGGCTCATTTTTTGAGAAAAAAATTCTTAGGTGTGAAGAAAAATTCAAAAATAAAGATTTTATAGGATATACACTTTCAACCAAAGCACTTAACAGTCAAGAAGATTCTTTGACGCAAACAACAAAAGTATTCTATCCTTTAATAGACGCCATTAGCAAAGTAAACTCGAACATGCTGCCGGAGTTGATGGATGTGTTTGTTTGTGAATCAGAAAATGCAAAAAAACTTGTACTAGTGATGGAGTACATAAAAGGCTATCCTTTAAAAGACGCTATTAATAAGTATCTGACATATAAAAAAAAACAAGCAGACTCTTATACGATTAATATTTCAAACTTTTCAAAACTCCTCAAAAAGCTTACATACTTTTCTGAAGACCTTTTGAATGAAGGATACGCTTACTTAGGATTCTTTCCATCACATTTAATACTTCAAAAAAGTGATGTGCTGAGAATAACCGGATTAAGATTTATCTTGAAAACAGAGAAAGGCATAGTAAAAGATTCCAGGCTAAAGAGTTTGGAGAATGAGATTAAGTACAGTTTTATGCCAATGGAGCTCTACACCAAAATGTATGAAGAAAGTAAAGGTCCCATAAATGCACTTGCTGTTCTGGCATACCAAATAGGTATTCTGATTCTGTGGGCGTATCATGGACAAAATCTTGGGAAGTATCGCATTTCCAATAACCAGATTGAACTGTCTGATGAGATATTTGAGATTATTCCGTATAAAGAAAGAGAAAAAGTATCAGATGCGGTCTGGGCATTGCTTGATCCTGATCCTGATATCAGAATGAACACTCTGCAAGAAATAAGAGATTGCTTAGAGTCACTTGAATAATTAACTTTTACTTTTAAAAAGGAGGAAGATCGAATTGAAGAAAGTATGTGCAATATGCTCAAAAGTTTTGTTTCCTGGTGATTTTGGTTATGAAGAAGAGTTCTGCGAATGCGGAGGAACTTATAATATTATTGATGATGGTGTGCAAGAACCGCTCCTAAAAGAAGATAACAATACGACTGCTGCGGAAGATAACAGTACGACTGCTGCGGTTGAATCTCCTGAACCGAGTGAAAATTTTGATAGACCTGAGGAATATTTAAAGGACTTTGGTTTTATGCCTATGATAGAGGTGTATAAGGAAAAAAACAAATTATTTACATTTAATATTGAGTACGACGAGATAACGATAGGCAGAAAGACTTCCAGATCATTTCCCGATATTGATCTTTCTATATATGACCAGAATAAATACTTAAGCCGCAATCATCTTGCTGTTTTAAGATTAAACGGTAAATACTACGCAAGGTTATTGTCATCTCAAAATATTTCATATTTAAATAACTCTGTTATCAAGTATGACGAAGACTACGAATTAAAAGACGGAGATAAGATCATTCTCACCAAAGAACTGGGGATAATAGTCAGGAACATCTAAAAAAGGAGGGTATAAGCTTGAGTTTTATAAACCGTAGGGAAGATACCGTACTAATGTACACATACGAAAATATTAACTGGAGCTTTGAATACACAATATTTAAAGTAGAACCGCACATAAACGGTTTAAATTACCCTATTGATACAAAAAAACCTAATGAAGCAAAGTTCGTAGTTTCAAAAGGATATAAAAGTATTGATGATCTTCATAAGCAGAGCATAGAGGATAAACTTCAGTTTGTGCATAAACTTTATTCGATACTGTCAGAAATAGAAAGTCAAGGATACAAAGTATATAACTTTGACTTGGAAAGCGTAGTATATGATGAAAAAGGCGATCCTTGCATAATGCTTTTTTATCCTGTTTATTCTATAAAAGACAGCAAAGAGATAGTAAACAATCTGGATGGTTTTATTAAAGTTGATCCAAATAAAGCCACAAACAGTTTTATTCTTGCAGAAATATTTGGAGAAATACTTTTTCCTAAAGAGTATAAAAAGATAAGCGATAAAAAAATGAAAATAAAATTCTTTAAAGAAAAAATGTGTGAAGTACCTTACAGCAAATATCTGAGAGATTTTTATAACTGGCACAAAAAGGCTGTTTCCAACAAATACTCTCTTACAGACTCTTACGAAGAGTTTAAAAAAGCATACAAAAAAATGAAAGAAAGAAATGAAAAAAAAACGCAAAAGTTAAGTCTGATCAAGAGAACCGGTAGAACTTCAGAGGGAATAGGAAAACTGAAAGAATCGGATGAAACCAAAAGTGAAGAGGAAGTAAACCAAGATGCATTTTATATGGATGTAGATCAAAAAGAGAAAATTGCTATAACAGTTGTTATGGACGGTGTAAGCACAGCTTCCGTAGGAAATGGCAATATGGCCAGCGGCATTCTTAAAGAAACAGTGACAAAACTCTGGGGCAATCTCAAGAAAGGAGATATTAACGACAGTACAGTTGAAAAATTTGTCAGAAAAATTATATATGAAGCCTCAGGGAAAATAATAGAATATGCCAACGAGCATAAGACAGAAAACACTAAAGCAAACGATATAATGGCAAGCACAATTGCCGGGGTGATAATTAATGGCAGTAAAGCGTATATATTTTCAGCAGGAGATTCAAAGATATACATAAAAGGGAAAGATTATTTTTTCCCGCTGAATCCCGAGCATAACAAACAAACAGAAGAGCTTTTAAAAGGCAAAGAAGTTCAAAATGAAAGCTCCCCCATAACAGAGTGTGTTGGGAAAGCCTTGCTAAAAAACAATAACTTTGTTTTTAACCCTGTAAAGTGCTATATCTCGGCATTTGATATTCTTGCTGATGAAGATATAATAGTTTGCTCAGACGGGGTCTTTGATTTTTGGAAAGGTTTTGACTGGTCTGAAAAAGAAGACAACTTTTTCAGTGACTATACAAAAATGGAAGAGCAGTTCAAACAGGTAAAAAAAATTTCCTCAAGAATTCTCAGTACTCTTGATCAAAATATGGTAGGCGATAATATCACAATTACCATACTCAGACCCGTTTTTGAAACAGAGCAGAAGTCAAATGTCGATTAATAACTTGAACATACACACAGGAGGGATAAAAATTGGATAAATCATTATTGGTTGTTCCGTGCTTTGATAATCCGTACATATGTGCAGCAGAAAAAGAGAAAAATGTGGTTTTATCTATAAAGGTTCAGCCTGAAGAAGGGTTGGAGGCGGGCACAACAACATCTGCCGGGATAGATTTTTGTATTGTGCTTGATACAAGCGGTTCTATGACAGAAAGAATATCAGATGACAAGACCTCTGAACGAAAAAGGGATCTTGCTATTAAAGCAACCAAAAACTTATATGACTTCATAAGACCTAACGATACAGTATCTATGATTTTCTACGACTCTTTTTCACGGACAATACTGGATCATGAAAAAAATATCAGCAGAGCAATGTTTGATGAAAAAGTGGAAGAATCTCGTTGTTACAGCGGAGGCACAAACATAACAAATGCACTCATGGCAGCCACAGATCTGATGACGAAGAAATTAAGCCCTAACATGAAAAAGGTAATATTTCTCACAGACGGAAAAACAGTTGACGATACCGAGGCTGATGCAATAAAAGCTGCAATATTGCTTGCAGAGAAAAAAATTTCAATAACAACGCTTGGTATAGGAAAAGACTTCAACTTTAACTTTATTCTGGAGCTTGTAAAACCTTCCAAAGGAACAAGCGATTCAATAGAAAAGGAAGAAGAAGCCATCCAGGTATTTGAAAAAACATTAAAGAGAAGTCAGAACATTGTTTTAAATGATGTTGAGCTTGAACTTAATGTTTCAAACGAAGTAAGAGTCAATGAGTACTTCCGTTCTGTGCCTCAGACAACGTACATGGGGAAGGTTCCACTTAAATCAGACAGAAAGTTTGTAATAAGACTTGACGATATCGAGAAAAACAGATATTACGAGTACCTCTTTGAAATAACTATTCCCACTCCTAACAAAGAGTATGAAGGAAAGTTCAGAGTGGCAAAGTCAGTTCTCAAATACACAGTTGTTTCGACAAACCAACCCGTTGAAAAAAGCTGTGACATACTCATAGATATAACCAAAGACGAGGAACTTGCAGAAAAAGAGTACAGTACCATAAAAACCACGTATAAAAGATGCATAATACAAAAGCTGGATAACCAGCTTAACGACTTCCTGGCAAATAAAGACCACAGTAATGTAATAAGGATTTTGAAAGAGCTTATATCAAAGACCCAGGAAATAGACGAAAATGAAAGATCAGACTACTACAAGAGTATGTACGAAGAGTATATAACAACCAATCAAATCTCCCAGCAAAAGCTTAACAGTGCAACCAAAAGCTCAACAATAATAAACGGAGACGGACTTATAAGCGAAAATCAGCAGGAACCACCCGATATATTTTAAACAAACCTCTAGCCGTGCCCAAAGCACGGCTTCTTTTTCAGGAGGCAATGAATGTTTATTGTTATGACGTACGATATCGGAGAAAAAAGAGTATCCAAGGTTCATAAAATAACCAAAAGATATCTTAACTGGGTTCAACGGTCAGTATTTGAAGGTGAGATCACCCAGTCCAAGTACAACGAACTGAGAAATAAAATACTAAACGTAATAAACAAAAAAGAAGACTCGGTTAACTACTACAAAACCAAGTCCAAAGCATACGTATCCATTACAAACGACGGAACAGAAAAAAACCATTATGAAAGCATGATTTAGGTGAAAAATGACAGTAGACATAAATAAGTACTTTGTGGAGTACTACCGTTTTTTAACCGGAGACACGCTTGAAGAAAAAAAGAGAATAAAGTGCATTAACCCGATGCACCAGGACAAAAGACCTTCAATGGTTTTCTATACCACCAGAACACCTCACCTATACTGTTTTGGATGCCAAAGACTTTTTAATATCTATGATATAGGCAGTATTCTTGCAGGGAAAAGTCCGGAAGAAGTTGAAACCGACATTTATACACATATTGATCCATCTGCAGATCCTCAGAAAATTAAAGATCTATCATCCTGGATGCTTATGATACTTAACGAAATAACAGATATGGCCAGCCAAGAGCTCAACACCAAACTATCTCTTGAAGGGCGAAGCTACCTTGCCAAAAAAGGTATAAACCAGGAACTGTGCATGAAATATAGCATAGGTCACATCAACAAAGCAGATGCGTTCATAAACAGATTAAAACAAAAAATATCAGATGATACATATGCACAGATAGATAAACACTTCTACATAAAAAACAATCTTAGAAACAACAGCATTATCTTTCCTCTGAAGGAAGAAGGAAAGACCATAGGTCTTTGCACAAGACTGTTGGACGATAAAACTCAAAAATACATCTCTTCCAAAAATTCAATTCTTTTTCAGAAAAAGAAATTTTTATACAATAATCAAGTTTTGAAAAATATCAAAGAAGATACAATTTACCTTACGGAAGGGATAACAGACAGTATTAAACTCAGCCAGGAAGGATTTAAAGCAGTAAGTCCACTCGGGCTGAACATAAGCACAGAACAGATGGACCAGATAAAAGAAAGCCAAGTCCGGAAAATATATATGATCTTTGATCCGGACGATGCAGGAGTAAAAGCTTTTATAAAGTTCATAGATACAACCGCTTCTGTAGGACAAAACCTTAAATACTATACCGTATACGGACTGGATACAGATGTAGATGAGTATATTCAGCGCAAAGGATCACAGGGCATAAGAAAACTAATAAAAGAAAACACATACAGCTGGTCGGAGTACTATGCCGCATTTGGACCGGCTCTAAAAAAAAGAGATCAGTACGACCTGATAATAAAAACACTGGCGATGGAAGAGCCGGAAAAATTTGAAGCTATTTCAAAAATTCTTTCACAAAGCTGGCAAATTTGCAATAAAGAGTATAAATCGGAGCAATATATAAAACAAGATCTCATACATAAAAAAACAGTTCTTATAAACGAAAAGAAGAAAAGACTGGAAGCCGAGCTCTGCTATTACCAGCAGGAAATGAAAGATCTGCTTAATCAACAGCTAAATCTCATACAAGAGGTTAAATAAAATGGAAAGTATAAAAATTTTTTCGTCCGGAGAACTTAAAAGACACGAAAATACATTGGTTTTGATCACAAAAGATCAAAAAAAGGTAATTCCGGTAGAAAACATTGAAGATATAAAAGTATTTTCAGAGATTATTATTAATAAAAGAACTCTGGAGTTTTTAACCAAAAAAAATATAACAATGCATTTTTTCAACTTCACAGGAAACTACATAGGCACATACTATCCTCTTGAATTTAATCAAAACGGCGAGATATTTCTCAAACAAGTTGAACACTACGCCCAAACAAACAAAAGAATGGAACTGGCCAGATCCTTTGTTGTGGGGGAAATGATGAACCTTGAATACAACCTTCAAAATTCAGGTAAAAAGTCCAAAGACCTAAAAGTAAACGAAAAAATACTCAAAATACAAAAAAGTCTTACTATAGAAGAGCTAATGAGCATAGAAGCAAGCATTAGGCAAGACTACTATAAAGAGTTTGACAAACTTACCAACAATATCGACTTCAAATTTGAAAAAAGAACCAAACAACCTCCTCAAAATGAAGTAAATGCTCTTATAAGCTTTGGGAACTGCATGATGTACTCCGATATACTAAAATGCATATTCAAATCACATCTCGATCCCAGAATTGGGTACCTACATTCAACCAATCAAAGAGGATTCACACTTAACCTGGATATTGCAGAAATTTTCAAGCCCATAGTCGTTGACCAAGCAATATTCTATTCAACCAGCCAAAAAATATTGACCAAGAAAGACTTCAAACCATTTGAAAATGGAGTGTATCTTAACGAAGAAGGCAGAAAAAAATTTATTACCGAGTATGAAAAACAATTGAAAAAAACAGTATTCTCAAGAGAAAAAGGAAGATACATGAGCTACAAACTCCTTATGCAAAGCGAAGTATATAAAATTGAAAACCATCTTCTGCAAATAAAACCTTACAAACCCTACATCCACATCTGACAAATCAACTTCATTATGTAATTTACTTTCCTAAAAACAAAATAACCGAGACCGATACATGCAAAAAACTAAGACTGAACTTTTAAAAAGGCGGTGAGCTGTTGTTGGAAGATAATATAAAAGGAATGATGATAGGAGCAGCTATAGGAGATGCTTTGGGATACCCGTTAGAGATTATGGGAAATAAAAATACAGACGGTACTAAAATAAAGAGCGTTCAAACCTTTACTGACTGGACAAGAGTACACAAAAACAGGTACTTCAAATGTACAGAAGAAATAAAAGCCGGCACATACTCAGACGACACCCAGCTAACACTCTGTGTTTCAAGAAGCTATAAAAACGGAGTTTTCAGTCCCCAAACCATGGCTCTTGAACTCAGTGAATGGCTGGCATATCAGACAGGAGGCGGAAGAGCTGTCAAAGCCGCCGCCAAAAATATAAACTTTAAAAATGCAGATGAAAGTATATGGTATAAAAATTTTTACGAAGGCTACACCTATTCAGGAGGAAATGGTGCATTGATGAGAATTACACCTCATATTGCAGCTAATGTTAAAAACAAAGAGTTTACCGCCGGTCTTAAAAATGCGATAAAAGACTGCCTTATTACTCACGGACATCCACATGCCATCATCGCCCAGATATTCTACTTTACATTCTTATGGGTTCTCACAAATAAACTTCCGGCAGAAAAAGCATTTAAAGTTGCAAAAGAAGAGTGCACCAAAAGGAGCCTGAAAAATATAGGACTACTTCCCGATGAATGGTTTGAAAAGTATCTTGAAAATAACGGTTGCTCTTACGAAAAAATTGAAGAGATAACCATGAAAGAGTTTTTAAACAAAGCACTTATTGTAGAAAATGCCATTAAGAGTAATATGCCCGAAAAAAATCTGTATGAAAAACTCCAGGCTACCGGGAAGTTTAAAGGCTCAGGCATAAACACGGCACTTGCAGCAGCCTATACAGTCATAAAAAATGACAGATCAAGCTTCGCTGAAACAGTTTTAATTCCTGCTAACATATTCCAGTGTGATACAGACACAACAGCTTGTGTTACCGGTGCTGCTAAAGGCTTGATACTAGGACTGGCTGGAATTGAAAAAACACTTGTAAGCACACTGCAAGACACTGAATATATAAAACTTTGCGCACAGGCGCTTTACAATGGATCTGGACATCATGCTTTTCAGCCATCCCTTACAGACAAGCCGCTGGAGTATTACAGAAAAAATTTAACAGAAATAAACCATGGTGAAGTATTAAAAACCAGACTTTTTGGGTCTGCTGTAATAGTAGAAAAAAATATGAATGAGACGCTTCTGACAGCTAGAATCAAGACCCAAAGCCCCGAGTTCACATTAATAATTAAAAAGATACCAAAATAAAAAATATAATAATAATTAATTTATCAACTGATATAAAAATAAATGTAGATTTAAAAAAAGAAATAAAAATGATATAATTATATTTGAAGCATAACAAAAAATTTTGAAAGGAGAAAAGTATGTCTATACTTACAGTCTATGATGTAACAGGTATTCAGAAGTTTATTTTCAGTTCTTCCAAACTTAAGGAAAATTTTGGAGGTTCTCTCCTTGTGGCAAGAGTAATGGACGAACTTCTTGTTGCTGCTGTCAAACAGGCTAATTCAAAAGCTTATACCGACTGGAAGAACAGCCCCGATTTCAAGATGCTTACTGACCATGATGCAGACGCAGAAATAGTTTATATAGGCGGAGGAAATGCCTATGTGGCTTATAAAGACAAAGCAACTTCTGTAAGAACCACCAAAGCATTTTCAAAAAGTGTATTTGAAGAAACATACTCTCTCACTGTTTTAAGCGCATCGGTTGAAGCGGACTTTGAAAAAGATGACTATAAAATAAAAATGAAAGAACTCCAAAAAACTATGGACAAAAAAAAGAACGAATTCATAAGAACCTCTCCATTAAAAAATATATCCATAACTAAAGAATCATCAAACCTAAAACCGGTAATAAAAAAAGAAAAGGATGAGTTTTTAGATACAGAAAGCATAATAAAAAGAAACGAATTCATGGACAACCACGATATTTATAACGATAAATTTCTTGACGGGAAAAACTACATATTCCCAAAAGATCTGGAAAATATGGGACAAAGAAAAGGAGAAAACCATATAGCAGTTGTACACATAGACGGCAATAATATGGGAAAATCAATAGAAAAAGCTCTTGAAAATATAAAGACATTCCGCCAGGCCGTTCCCAGGATGAGACAAATATCTTGTAATATAGCGCTTGAGTACAAAGATGCGTTCGACCAACTCATAAAATTCATAATAGACAAAATAGAAAATAACGAATCTCTCAAAAATAGACTTAACCTTTCAAAAGATAATA
>CALMRR010000371.1 GCA_937871925.1 uncultured Petrotoga sp. | reverse complement strand
AATCATCGCTTTACTGACTCTTGTACTTGCAGGCTGTATGGAAATTGCTCCCATGCCTATAAACATTCCGGTAGATCCTTCTCCGTCGGCGAATGTTGTTGAATGGGGAACAACATTAAACGGTAAGCTTTTTGCATCTTTTGATAAGCTGCCTTTTCTTACTCCGTAGAGTCTTAAGAGTGATTTTAAAAAGATAAGAATCTCTACTACAGAAAAGGATCTTAATCTTGAAAATTCAATAATACACTTGTTTGAAGGCACTGTAGAGAAGGGTTTTGTACTTAATAAAGAGTCAACCGTTAGAAATGTTCTTGATATCTCAATTATTCTTGATACAACAGGAAGCATGGGAGGAGCTATCAACGGAGCTAAGGAGAGCATAATAAACTTTGCCCAATCACTTAAAGATTCCGGCCTTGATGCCAAGATAGGTATAATTCCTTTTGATGATTACGCTCCTGCCCAGGATATGACAGGTGTTGATCCAAAATGGCTTGATCTTGCCAGTCCTGAAGAAGCACAGGCTTATACAACAAAGCTATATGCTGCAGGCGGCGGAGACGGCCCTGAGAACCCGTACGATGCTCTGATGTACTCTTGGGATAATATGAGCTGGAGAAAAGGTTCACAGAGAATATTCATAGTTATTACCGACATAAACGCTCACTATAAAGGTGACGGTACCTCTTATACATCTCTTTTAAAATCTGACCTTCTTGCAAAAATGGGCGGATATGCAACTATCCATACTGTATTCGTAAGTGGTTACAGGCATAGCGGAGATGCTCCTTATTCCGATCCGGACGATATAAGAGAACTTTCTTACAAAACAGGCGGAATAATACTTTATACTTCTTCGGGTTCAGTTGATCTTACAACCCTTGGAATTAAAGAGTATGTTCTTAACTCTTATGTTCTTATCTATAAGCCCGGAGATCCTTCACTGCCTGTAAAGGTATACATAAAAGATATGCAGGGAAGGGAAGGTTCGGTTCCAGTTGTAAAGTTTGAGTAAAAATAATCCCGGCTCACTTATCTGAGCCGGGTTCTGTTTTTTTTAACCAGTGAGTTATTTTGTTAATAAACTCATCAGGTTCAAAAGGTTTAGAAATAAAGTCGTCCATTCCACTGCTTATACATTTTGAGATATCTTCCTTAGAGGAGTCGGCTGTTATGGCGATTATTGGGTGATATCGTGTTTCTATTATTCTTATCTGTTTAGATGTTTCAAATCCGTCCTGAACAGGCATATTACAGTCCATAAGGATAAGGCTGTAATCACTTCTTTTAAGAGCCTGCATAGCTTGAAATCCATTTGAAACCAGTTCGTAATCAAATCCGTTTTTTAAAAGTATATGCGATATGAGCTTCTGATTTATGGGATTGTCTTCCGCCACCAGTATTTTTAGATCTGAAGATTTAGTTTTGTTGGTAATCGCAGATTTATTGTTTTTAGGGTCTATCTGTCCGGCAAAAGCTTGTACTAATATAAAAAAATCAAATTTGGAGCCATATCCTTCTGTGCTCTTAAAGGTAATTACCCCACCCATTAGTTCAATCAGTTTTTTGGATATGGCAAGTCCCAGTCCGGTGCCGCCATATTTTTTAGATGTAGAAGAGTCAACCTGACTGAAGCTTTTAAAAAGTTTATCAAAATCCTTTTCTGCAATTCCTATCCCGCTGTCTTTTACAGTAAATAGAAGCTTACACCTATCTTCTTTGCTTTGAAGAGGTTTGACCGATAATGAAACTTCTCCCTGTTCGGTAAATTTGACGGCATTTCCGATAAGATTGATGAGTATTTGTTTGAGTCTGACTGTGTCCAGTTCAAGAATTTTAGGAGTATCTTCGCTTATTTTTATGGATAGCTTTATATTTTTTTCTTTTACCAAAGGAAGAAATATAGTAGCAACTTCTTCTATCAACTTTCTTATCTCGTATGGTTCGTTGTGCAGTTCTACTTTATCAGC
Organism: uncultured Petrotoga sp.; assembly: GCA_937871925.1. Lineage (GTDB taxonomy): Bacteria > Thermotogota > Thermotogae > Petrotogales > Petrotogaceae > UBA5851. Next base: position 3,167 of record CALMRR010000371.1, on the reverse strand, counting down.
TTCAATCTTTGAAATATCAAGTATATCAGATATCAGACCCGTCAATGAATGACCGGAAATCTCCGCCTGTTTTACTAGCTCTTGCTGTTCTGTATCAAGAGAAGTTTTTTTAAGAAGGCTTATAAATCCCATTATACCGTTAAGCGGTGTTTTTATCTCGTGACTCATGTTGGCCAAAAAAAGACTTTTGGCATTGTTTGCCGTCTCAGCATTTTTCTTTGCCGCAATAAGCTCAAGTTCAATCCTCTCTTTTTCTTTAATCTGCATATGAAGCTCCATATTTGCCGCTTTTATATCATAGTTCTGCTTTATAAGCTTGTAGGCTATTACAAAGCCTATCAACAAAACGATTGTTAGAACTAAAACTTCCAATATGAGCATATTGGAAGTTCCATTTTTTTTAGGGATAATATAAAGGTACCATAAACTGTTTGGAAGATTAAGGCTGAAAACATACTTCTTTTTATTGGAGTCTTTTTCTATAGTTGTTATTACGATCTTTTCCTGATCGGAAGGAGAGTCTTTTCTGGTTATTTCATAAAGAAATCCGCTGTCTAGCATGGAATCAAGTTCAAGATCATAAAGAAGCTTGCTTAAATCCAGCGATACTACGGACAGCCCCCAGAAATCCTGCTCTGCACCATCTCTGAATACAGGAAGTCTTCCTAAAATTGAAACTCCCCCTTGTACAAGCTCATAAGGACCTGAAAGTGTAAGCGACCTGCTTTGAATAGCTCTTAATACATCATCTCTTCTTTGAGGGTCGTTGAGCAGATCATGTCCTATAGCCTTTTCATTTCCTTGTAGGGGATATATAAAAGATGTCACTGCATTAGGTGCAGCAGCGAGAAAAGATACTCCGTCATATAGCTCTGTTATTTTTTGTGCAATGGATTCAAACTCTTGCTGAGAACTGAACCCTCCGTACGTCTTTATGATCGCTGCCAAAGCATAAGCAGCCGAAAGCGGTCTGTTCACAAGGTCTTCAATTTTTGAAGCAAGAGAAAATCCAGCCCTGTTTATCTTCAGAGCTTCTTGTTCGGCTAAATTTTGATTGAAAAGAACTATGAAAATGATTCCAATAACAAATAATATTAACACAATAAGTAAAGATCTTATAAAAAATCTTCCTGTCATGGGTTCCTTTTCTTTTTTATAGTATTGGGATTATATTTTTTGTAAGCAATAAAATTTTGGGTCTCAAAATCAAAGTTATGTTGTACGGAATACTCATTGCTTTTTGAATAAAGCCTTATGGAAGAAGGATCGATAAGAGAAGTGACTAAAAAATCACCTACCGGGTCGCTGCTGATGGCAATCACACCGGTTTGAGAGGCCGTTAAATTAACAGGTGCAAATATTCCGGCTTTTCCGGTGAAGTTCTGTCCCAAAAACCAACCGTTCAAGCTTGATTTTATACCATACATGGGGGTTTCCTGAACCCTTGCCCAAATACCGCGTGCCGCTCTGTATATGTCGTAATTTTCGTTATTGGCTATCGGAATGACAGCAACATCGGTATTCATATCCATAAGAATACGAAAAACCTCAAAATATGATGCATCCATACATATCGGAAATGCAAAGCGTACATCGTTTATAAGAAATGTTTCAAGAGAGGCCCAGCATTTTATGCCAATCTCTTCCTCGAAAGGAGTTACATGTGTTTTCATCTGCTCAAGAACCATTCTGCCCGATCTGTCAAATAAAAATCCGCAGTTATAAAGATTGTTTCTGCGTTTTACTATGAAGGTGCCACTGTAAATATAGATTGCGTACTTCCGTGCAAGTCTCGAATAAAGCAGTTTCATAGAGTCTTCAATATCTTGCGCAAGCATGAAAAAAATATCGTGCATAAATGTGTTTTGATCTGCAGAATCAGGTTTATTGGTGTTTTTAGGCTGAAAAAATTTCAATAAAAAATTTAGCGGTTTAATAAACGGTATGAAACCAAAGATATCAAAAAAATTGTATTCCGGAAAAACAATAAGGTCTGAATTTCTTTTCTTAGACTTCAGGACAAATTTTTCCATATTTTCCATATAAGCAGAAAGGTCAGTCACCAACCTTATTTTACGCTGGACGGCACTTACAATAAGTCTGCCGTCTGATTTTTCAGCATGCGCAAACTGGCCGGACGATAAGTCTGTTTGCGGTATACGGCTAAGTTTTTTACTTATCCCCGATGAAAGAAAAGTACATAGATTCATTTTTCCCCCTGAAAGTATAAGTTTTCGTAAAGCTTTGTGTTCAATCCTGCAAGAGGATCAAACAAAGCAGAGCATTCAAAAAGTTTTTCAAAATTCAGATCAGCATGTATAAAAAGCCTGTCTTGAGAAAGATCGTAGTCGGAGATCCTTCCAAAATCAAGCATATTCAAGGGTGTATGAATGTAGGACTCACCCCAGATGTTTTTTTGATAAAGTATACCGTTAAAGCCGCTTTCAATGCAGAATAAATTGTTCATCTGGCAGCCGTTCCATGCACCTGAAAACTGAAAGTACTTGTTGTAGCTACTATAAAATCCTGTTGGACAGAGTATAAGACCTGCTCCCTGCATGGCTGCATATCTGAAGGTATTAGGATATAAAGTGTCTGTAGACTGTATTATGGAACATCCGATACCGTTGTAATCAAAAATTTCCAGCACACTTCCCTGGGAAACTCCCATAGACCTTTCGAAAGAAGAAGTATAAAGCTGTATTTGTGAAAAAGCAACCTTCCCGCCACAAATGAAAAAAGATTCTATAAACTTTTCATTTTTTCGCTCAACAAGAACTCCGCCGGAACAGATGCAGATATTTTTTTTCAGTGACAGATGGCATAGTATGCTTATATAATCAGTATAAGTGAAGATTATTCCTTTTTTCTTTGCGGCAGATATCATGTTTTCACCGAAAAAACTGCCCAGTACAAGAATTTCTGAAGAAATAGCGCAGCAGGAATCGGTAAGCTCATTAAGATAACAAAGGATATCGTTGTACTCAGAGTACTTCCGATTGTGGCTGCTGCTGAAAACCGCACTTGATACTTTCATAGGAATCACCCGCATCAGTCGTAGATAATTAAATTATATCAAAAATAAATTTAAAGCATAAATATATACTTTGTTGTAACTGTTGAAACTGTAAATCTATATGTCATATTCTATTTACATCTTTTAAGTG